>JAIWNQ010000100.1 GCA_020216745.1 Candidatus Hydrogenedens sp. | reverse complement strand
ATGGTAAGAAGCAGGCGAGCGATTCTTAGTTGTCGTGCATTTTGATAGTAAATGCGGAAACCATGCAGACATGCTTGTTGAATCTTATTTCGGAAGGTCATCGGAATATCGTTATTCCGATGTCCCCACGTCCATAGGTCATCTACATTCTCGGCTGGGGGTAGTTTTGCCATTTCTTTTTCTTCTAACATTTCATAGCACTTTATCAATCGGTCAAACCAGAAAAGGATAGCACGATACCCTTCTTCTGAAATATCCACTTCTATTTGTGCCTGATCTATAGTCTCTTTTGTTTGTGTATGTAGGTATGCCTCACGGTCAGGATTTGGTTCAGGAATCATACGAATACGCATCCGTTCGAGCGCATCCCCATAATTAAAACTCTCTAACATAACAGATGTCTCAAATTTTTTCGGCGAGAGTAAGGGATACTCATAGAGAAGTTCTGTGGCTATTTCATCTTCCGATAAAACGCGGTCTATCTCTGTATCAATTTGAAAAACATTAATTCTCCAGTCAAACCACATATCATGGAAAAGCGAGATTAATGCCTCCCCTATCCCTGCAGATTGTTGTTGTGTAATTGCAAGGTCGATAAGGTCTAAAAGCCGTTCCTCCAAAAACTCCCTTGTTTTCCAAAATATTTTGTTCGAAAAAACATGATGTATAATGAAAAGTCGGTCTATAATAATATTTGTCTTCTCTTCGGGTAAATCTGAAAACTGCATAAGTTTCTTGACCCAACTTGAATTCCATTCTCGCAGTTCCCGTGCCATTGTACTTTTCGGTATTTGTGGTATCTCATCAAGGGAACCATTATCAATAGCCATCTCGAAAAGTAAAGGTGCTATCTCCGCCTGAAATTGAGCTGGATAATCCGCCCAAAGAAGAAGTGTCTGTTCAGGAATAGAATAAAAATGAAATTTGCCAAAATCAGTTATTAACAAATATGGACTATGTTCCCCTGAAAATTCATCGATAAGCAAACGGGACACAGGACAAAAATCCAGATAGTCATTTTTAACTCTGGACGGTATGTGTAAAAGATTATCTGGAACAATAGCTATATAAAATCCCTTACCTTTGGCAGTCGTCAACAGAAAAGGAAATGTTCCTGTATTTTTTATAATTTCTGTCTCGGGCAGAGGAATAAAAGACTTCCATCCCAACCGATGAAAAAAATCCTCAACATACCGATACCGTTCTACACCTTGTGAGGCTTGTGCCCATTTCCACCATGACTCTGGAATCTGCAATGAAGAACGATTATAAACAAAACTCATAGAACATTTTCCCCTTTCGGTATAGTTAGTTTGTTGGTTTCAATAATTCTCCATAAAAAATCTTCTCTATTCCCGAGCAAATCAACAGCTCCTTTCAAAACATTTATTAACTCAGGATGCATCTGTTCCATTCTCTCCATAAACTCATTCGTCGTAAGAATGGTCAAACGAATCCCTTCGATAGATTCAGGGAAAACATCACCGTTAGTCACCACAATAACCTCATTCTTATCATGATGATAAAATGCAAGACGAACCGATTTGTTAGTATTGAGAACCGTGCGAAGTCGGTCAATAGGTGAGCATACCTTCAATATAAGGGATTGTAAAATAGGAACCAAAGGATGACTTTGGTCGATTTGATACCATGTTCTATTCCCTTCCTTCCATTGATAAATCAACCCAATATGTGAAAGTCGTTCTAATTCCCTCTGAACAGCACGAAGTGGTAATTTCGTGGCACTCTCTACCTGACGCTGATAAAATGTTCTCCCCAAGTTTGTAAAAAGAACTAAAAAGACCTTTGTCCGAGCTTCTGAGCCTAACAAAGCCTCTAATGTAGTCAAATCAACTAAATTTTTATTTTCTTCACTAATTAACGTTTGCATTTAATTATAATAAATGTTAGATTTACGTTTTATATTAGTTACAACAATCTATTTTATGATAAATATATCATAAAAAAATATCATTGTCAAATTATTTTTAATCATTCAACAAATTATTTTAGTATTTATTCATAAAAATCAATGGCAATAACTACATATTTTAGTGATTACATATATTTATAATAGTTCTTACAAACCATAAATATGAGGTTTTCCTTTTTCTAAGTTAGTATAATGCTACAGGGCTAATTCTATTATATACCTATCCCAATTACCAGTTAGATGATTGTGTTACTATAGTTTTCTCTGGTATTAAACAAATTAAACACGAACAGCATGGTTGGGAAAAAGCTAATTATCAACAGAGCAACAAGGCACCACCAACTTGAGAAACGACATATAAAACTGGACTGCTCGAAAAAGACGTTAACCGCTTGTGTGAAGATGAAAATTAATATTCCCTGCAACACAGCCTTTTTATCTGCATTTATAGCCCCTGACAATACGAAATAAAAAGAGACAAACCACAGCCAGCACGTTACTATAGTTCGCATAGAAGGATACAGATAAAACCATGGTGTATACGATGCTTGCACAGAACTAAGAGCCAGAACATAAGGAGAAATGCTTATATATGGATAAAATTGAACTGCTTCCAATATTCCTGAAAACACAGATGCCATTAAAAAACTTATTGTAATTCCAATAGACACACTTAACAAAGCCTTTGTTTTCTCCTGGATTGATAGCAACTTACTTGCAAAGATACCTAATAACAAAAATAAAACTGCCGTTTCCCTTACCGCTATATAGGCTGAGAATGCATAATCAGAAATGTCTTCTTCTACATTGGTAGTAGAAATGAAAATCGTTGTTGGTAAAAAATCAAAATAATCGCAAATATAAAAAATTAACCGTGCAAGTACCCCCAATAATATTCCCCATATTAGCCATGAGATAGGTAGTTTCCTTTTATAAACTATAAAAAGAACTATAAAAAGCAAAGCCAACGTTGACACAACTGTGATATGTTTCATTATATAAATATGGTGTGGCTGGATTGCTGGAGCAACAACAGAATGAACATTTCCAATAGCATTTTTCAGATGTAAAGCAATATAAATATTATTCAATCCTACTTCTGACGACAAAATAAAATGCCAATGGACAAGAGAAAATGCTGGTATTTCTTTTTTATCTATAACATTTTTTTGGTTATCTTCTATTTGTACCGTTATTTGTCCTTGAATTACTTTTCCAGTAAATGATAAAGCATAAGCCTCAGTTTCCTTTTCATGACTCACAATACGATATCGAATAATTCTCGTCTCTGGTATACTTTTAGTATTATATTCCTTCTCAAATAAAGGCTCGGGATACGTCGAAAACGTCGTTAGAATACCAAATGCAAATAGTAGAGAAAAGAACAGATATTTTTTCATGGAACCCTGTAATTAACAATGTTTGTGTTGATATAAATACATTTTAACCAGGTAATATTGTATTTATTTCCTGTTTCCGATAACAATCTCATGTTTTCAATTTTTATAACACTACACAAAAATACATATCTATTTTCGTTATAATATAGAGAAAATAAAGGAAGGAACACATAGGGTGAAACCGAGGGAAAGAGTAATTGCAGTGATAAAACATAAAAAGCCTGACCGAATACCTATTTCTGCATGGATTGGAGAAAAATTTGAAGATGAAATAAATCAAGTGTTCAGTTCAGTTGAAAATTTTGAGGACCATTACGAGTTTGATTTTGCCTATCTTTCTGGCGGACCACCTGTATTTAAAAAGCAAGAAGAAAACGAGCTACTTCAATTTCTAACGCAACAAGACAAAGTTCCAGCTCCTATTGATATTTTAGACCTGCCTATACACGACCCTGATGATACAGATGCCTATCAAGAATTAATTCGCCAAATTCAACACCATAAAGAGGGTCGAGACCGTTTTACTTATGTTCATGTATCAGGATTTTTCAACTTTTTCTGTAATTATTTTTCCCCCCATGGACAAGTAACGAATATGATTGAAACACCAGATGAAATTACCGAACTATATAATCGACTATTAAAGTGGAATATTACATTTTCTATGAACTGCTTGGACTTAGGTATTGATATGATTCACGTCTCAGAAAACTGGACTTTAAATAAAAATATAATGTTCGGCAGTGATATTTGGGAACAATTTATCTATCCTTACCATAAGAAATTTACTGAGACTATCAAAAAACGAAATGCTTTCATCAGCCTTCATAGCACAGGGAGCATCACAGATATTTTAGAAGCAATTGCTGATTTAAGATATGATGTCGTTCATCCATTGAGTACCTCTGAAAATATATCGTTAGAAGAGCAAAAAAGAAAATATTCAAATAAGTATATCTTTATGGGTGGATTAGAGATACCATCTACAAATAATTCCAAAGATTATTTTGAATTACAGACAGAAGTGAATCATATATTAACAACGTTCAAAGATGGCGGTTTATTGTTTTGCACAAACCATCATATTGACCCACCTTTCACCATCGGCGAAGTTAAAGCCATTTATGACTATGTCTATCAACGTATCAGAGAGTTGTCAACAGAGTAAAACAAGGTTTCTTCGGTAATATTCACCCCCTGCTTTTGTTGGAATAAGAAGTTTTAACATAGTCTTCGATATATGTAATGAATTGGCATGCAAGCTCTTGAGCAGTACCCGTAAGGGTTGCCACCTTTTTCCCATCGATGTAGAGAGGGCATTGTGGATGCTCGCCATTACCAGGAAGACTTATTCCAATATTTGCAAAGCGCGATTCCCCAGGTCCATTAACAACACACCCCATAACTGCTATATTCATCTTTTCCACCCCAGGAAATTGTTTACGCCACAGAGGGAGTTGTTTACGTACATAATCACGAACTATTTCCGCAATTTCCTGAAATACCATACTGGAAGTTCTCCCACATCCTGGACACGAAATAATCTGTGGGGCAAATTGGCGAATCCCCAATGATTGTAGGATTTCTTGTGCCACATACACCTCTTCTCTTCGGTCACTGTCTGGTGTTGGTGTTAAACTAACCCGTATCGTATCTCCTATCCCCTCTGAAAGTAATAATCCCATTGCTGTGGCAGACCAAACAATACCTCGTATACCTGCCCCTGCTTCAGTTAAACCCAGGTGCAGTGGCTGACGCGTCCGTTCCGAAAGGGAACGATACACCCGTATTAACTGTAACGGTGAACTGCTTTTACAAGAAATAACAATTTGTTCCTGTGCAAGTCCCAAATTAAGTGCTTCTTCTACTGAATTTAGGGCTGATAGAACCATACACTCATCGTAAATTTCTTCACTCGTGATAGGCGATTCTGATTTTGCGTTTGCTTCCATCTTCTGGGATACCAATTCTGGGTCTAATGAACCTATGTTAACACCAATTCGAATCGGCTTATTAAAATCTTTTGCAATACTGCAAATCTGTGAAAAGTGAATACTCTTTTTATCTTTTACACCAACATTCCCTGGATTGATACGGTATTTATCTAATGCCTCCGCACAGGCTGGATACTTTGATAATAATAAATGCCCATTATAATGAAAATCACCAATAAGTGGTACATCTAACCCCATATCTTCTAATCGTTTCCGTATCTCGGGAACACATTTCGCAGACTTCGGTGTGTTCACCGTGATACGAACCATCTCAGCACCTGCGATGAAAAGTTCAGCAACCTGGTTTGCAGTGGCTTCCACATCCTCAGTGTTTGTATTAGTCATCGCCTGAATGGCTACATTCGCACCTCCTCCAATTACGCAATTTCGAACTTTCACAGGATGTGTTGGTTTTCGTGTATGAATAATATTTCTCATAATGTTGTTTTTGGATACTTAACCTTCATCAACGTTGCCAGAAACGATAACTTATTGATTTTAACATATTGGTAAAAACGAAGTTAAACACACTATTTTTCTGAGGTATCCCCTGATATAGTATTAGCTACCTTTTTACGTGGTTGTGGAGTAATACCTTGGTAAGCAGTTCTGCCCGTTATAACACATAGCAAGGTTAGTAACCCGAATAATATAAACATACCCATTAAATTACGACGTTCTGCCTGTGTCCTTTCAGCCCACCAGTTTTTCAACTGGGCAAGATAAGAAGGTAGACCTGGTTTCCCTCCAGTATCGATTGAGGCTGGTTCCAGAGGCTTTGTGTTTTCAGCAGTAGCCAAAGAAGTTGTTGAAGGTTCTACTCTTTTTTCTGCGGGACTCATAACCTCTTCCTGTTTTTTACTCTCCTGTAAAGGTTCAACAGGTGGTTTTGGTGTTATTGCTGGTGTTGTTTCTGTTACCTCAGTAGTTTTTGCAACATTAGTCTTTGTGGTGCTCGGCGGGGTTATCTGTTGTACAACAGTTTGTCCAGACTGCTTTGTCCGTTCATACAATGTTCGATTACCCTCATGTGAAGGAGGAGGTCTCAAACCACCCTTAATTTCCTTCGGCAAATCGAACGGTTTTAACGGTTGTCCACTTGCTATCCCCTGAGGTTTAGCATCCTTCGGGATGTTTGGGATATTTGGAATATTAGGAGGCATATGCATATCAGGACGCGGGAACGTTACTTCTTCTGGCCTCGGTGTGCTCGTTGATGGAATGGATGTAGGTGATGTCGCAGATGTTGACGAAGTTGTAGGTTGTTTCATCGCTGTTTGAGCAGGCCTTGTTGGGCGAGTTGTAGTTACAGGTGGTGGTAACACCGCAGGTCCAGGGCTAATTGGGACGGTTCCCGTTGCTGATGTTGGTGTTACATTTTTCTCTAAAACACGGACAACTCGACTTGCAGAAGCATTATTCCCAGCATTATCCCGAACTGTATAGGTTAAAGTATATTCACCAGGCTGGTTTACATTGACATTGCCACTAACCTGGACACGGTCCGTTACATCCCCATCTGCATTATCTTTCGCTTTCCAGCCAGGTTCTATGTAATCGCTCCCTTGATAAATAGTCATGGGATTATCACCCAACAAAGTAATCTCTGGCGGGATACGGTCAATCCCGTTAATTTGAGTAATCTCAGGTGGAGATACTAAACGGGGCCCGTTCGTTCGATACTCGACCTGTCCAGAGAATGTTTTTACTCCTGCCATATTCTCAGGTACCTGAACGGTATACGCAAAAGTACATGGAAAATTAGGAGGCGTAATCCATGCAAATTGTAATGTGCCTTGGGTTCCAGGCGAAGGTGCTATAGGTGGCGGTTCTGTCGTAACCCCACGCATAGATGTAAATGTCCACTCCGCAGGTATAGACTCATATAAACCAACCGCAGTGACAGGATAATTTGGGTCAGGTGCATCGCAATATATTGTCAATACAATCTCTAACGGTGAGCCTGGTGTATATTCCCGTGGAACCTGTCTTGACAAATGAATTCCTAACGGATTCGTGTTGGCTTCATGAATCACTGGGTTTTGGGTTTGTGAGTATGATGGTGTTAAAGGAGCAATACAAAGAGCAAATGTCACTACAGATGAGACTAAAAATCGTTGCATCTTATTATTTACCTATCTTTTTATTGTGAAATTAAATTATACAAATATTCTCTATTTTATAAAAACCGATATTGTAATATTAGAAAAACGAAATAACATAGAAACAAAGAGACAAAACCTTTATATCGGATAAATAAAGTCTGCCTCACTCGTTTATTCTTCGCTCCAAAATGTATCTAAAAATGGACGTTTCGGTCCTTGTGTCGTACCGTCAATAGGTTCTGCCATCTGCTGAAAGAAAGCCTCCATATCGCCAAAGCGTTCTACTCTGAAAGGTTCTGCTAATGTTCCTTCGGGCATCCCACATTCTTCCGCTATTCCTGATGCTTGCATATATAAAACCTGCTCTAATAATCCTGTATAATCACCTGAAAAAGCATCCTCAATTAGAGGAATTTGATACCCCCATGTTTTTAATTGTAAACGGAACGATTGAAGTAGATTACGCATCATCGTTTCATGAGCGGAGAGAGCATGTACCTTCTGCGGAAAATAATCAGTTATGTTTTCTACGTATGTAATCTTTTCTAAATTACGTGCAAAATACCAACGTTCACATACAGAAAAAGGTTCCAGACCTTCCTTAAAATGTTCTGGATGATGCAAATCAAAGCAGGAAACCCACAACGCCTCTTCCACTGCACGTGCAACTCGCACATGATCCATATTCGGTTCAAAATGAGCATACGGGTCAAATGAGAAAATGGCATACGGTTTGTATTTCCGCATCAAATATACAAATCGTTCTCGCAATTTAGTCAACGGAATATCTGCCAATGTATCCGTGGGGAAATTGAGATCTATAATTTCTTTGATACCTAATATTTCACACGATTTCTCTAATTCCGCTCGATTTCGCTTAACCGTTTCTTCTATTGTTAGCCCTACCGAATCGCGTGCATCATCTGTAACACGAACAAGGATAATGTTCCATCCATTGGCACTCCACTTGGCTAATGTTCCACCACAAAATGCTGATGCATCATCTGCATGTGGAGAAAAAATCATCGCTGTATGCATAATATTTTCCTTCTTATTTGTTGATAATTAGATAATCACATTCCGCAACCGCATCCATTATTTTACTTGGCTTGCGAAGCTAATTGCACCTCTTGATGTTCGTCGTTATTTGAAAGTAGCATAACAATTATTTAAAAATCATATAAATAAACTTATTCAGTTAATAAAAAAAGGAAAATAACTATGAAAAAGAATTATGATGTTTCTCGTCGTAGCTTTCTATATGCAAGTAGTTCACTCATTTTAGGAACTGCGATATTAAAAAGTGGTGGGGTATTCGCAAAAGAGAATATTACATACCCACGACTAAAGAAAGCGGTACAATGGGGTAACCTACCAAAAGAAAAATCCGAAATGGAACGATGTAAATTAGCAAAGGACTGCGGGTTTGATGGAATAGAAATTCCACCCATTACTGACGATGGAGAAATAAATAAAATTTTAGAATCTGCTCAGAAGAATCAATTGCAAATACATTCCATTATTTATGGTGGATGGGATAAGCCATTATCACATCCTGATACTTCAGTCGTTGAAGAAGGGAAAAAAAGAATTATTCAGGCTATCGGGTTGGCAAAAAAAGTTGGTGCAGAAACAGTACTCCTTGTTCCTGCGGTTGTCAATGAGCAGGTTCGATACCAAGAAGCATGGGAACGCTCTCAAAAGAATATTCGCGAACTTATTCCTATTGCTGAGGAAAACAAAATTATCATTGCTGTCGAAAATGTCTGGAACAAATTTTTGCTCAGTCCTCTGGAATTTCGTCAGTATATAGATGAAATAAATAGTCCCTTTGTTCGGGCTTACTTTGACATGGCAAATGTTGTTATCTTTGGCTTTCCACAAGATTGGATACGTACTCTGAGAGAACGAATCGTTAAAATACACATAAAAGACTTTAAGCGTAACGGTTATCAATGGTGCAAACTTCCCTACGAAGGTGATGTAGATTTCGCTGAGGTACGTTCTGCTCTACATGAGGTCGGTTATAAAGGGTGGATTACAGAAGAGTTTCCTCAAGGTGATGAAAATCACTTAAAAGAATTGTCACGTCGGATGGATTTGTTTATTCAAGGAGCAAATAAAGTATAATTCCCGTGACAAAAAGTATATTTAGCAGGATGGTGAATTGTTGTCTTCTGAATTTCTTTGATGAATATGATAGAGATACCAGGTAAGAAAGGCTGTGGAAACTGCCAACGCTATACTAAAAATGAGACATAACGTATTTGTTCGTGCTATACCTACCATCGGGTCCGCAGTTTTCATAAATTTACCAATTACCAACTCCTGAATAACAGGTCCCACACTACCAATTCCGTTAATGATACCCGTGATTGCGACGGCATTGGCTTCACCAGCAACCGCAACTGCTGCCGCTCCTGTCAATAAACTATCGGGACCGTAGAGCATAAATCCAACAATACCGAAACACATAGCAATCATAATAGGATTTGCCCCTGCATAAATCACTGCAATATAACCTAAAATTGTACCTAACCCACATAAGAAGCAAACTCCTGCCCAATT
>JAIWNQ010000099.1 GCA_020216745.1 Candidatus Hydrogenedens sp. | reverse complement strand
ACCACGGAACCAGCGGTCAAGAATGTACCCAGCAAATATCGTTCCGACAACACCAGTAACATCAAAAACCATAGAATAGTAGCTTGCCTGGTCTACAGGTAATCCCTGAATATTTAGAAATGAAGGTAGCCAAGAATCCAAAGCATATCTTAAAAACTTTACTGAAAAATAAGCAATACCCATAATGAAAATAAGTGGGTTAAACGCCACACGAAGATATTCTGAAAATGGGATGTGCTCTTCTTGTGATGCCTTGATAGCCTGACCATAGTCGTCAGTCTTATCTATGATAGGTTCAAGCCCTACATCTTCAGGACGGTCTTTCTGCCAGATAAGAATGAGTGCCCAGACAAATAAAGTTAGGATACTCATCCCAAAAAATGCCCAGCGCCAACCAAACATACCTAATAACAATCCACCTAACGATTTATAAATAATATTTGCAATGATGTGATTTGTTGTCCAAATACCCATCACCGTACCTCGTTCTTGATTACGTAACCACCGAGAAATACCACCAATACATCCAGGCCAGCCAGATGCCTGTGCTAAACCATTTATAAACATAAAGAGCAAAAAATTAGCAAAGGAATTAGTAAATCCGAATATGGTATTGCAAATAATAGAGATACCTAATCCACCGAGGAGAATTACTCGCGGTCCCCATTTCCTACCTATAAAACTATTTAAAAACTGACCTATCATATATGCAATTAGGAATGATGCCCAAACATAAGCAGTATCTCCTAATTCCCAACCTAACTCTGCGGCTATTGTTGTTTTGCAGATAGTAAATATTTTGCGTGTCATATAATAACCGATATAGGCAATATAAGTCGTCGTGAGAATTTTCCATCTCCAAACTCGATGTTCAGGAGTTAAAGGTTTTAATCCAATACTCAAGATTTTATCTCCTTCTTAAAATATCAAGGTTAAGAATGTCAGTAAATTTTATAATAGTTACCTCTAAAAACAAAAATTTATATCTTTCTTTGTTTTTATTAAATTCAAGGAAAATTTCATAAATATGCCTGATTCGTACCATCTATAAAGAGCTGAGGCTTATGGTAAAATATTTTGCGTGTTGATTTTAATCTTGGAAAGAGCAGTCAAGGCTCTATTTTTTGCTGTAAACGCATCAGGACAAACTGCAAGGATATAGCCTATTCTATCTCTTGAAGAGATGTCTGTAACATGAGTTATACTGTCTCCTGCTTGAATATTAATAAAAACCTCCTTAACTCCTTCCATTCGTTTTACTTCCTCTATCCCTTCTATGCTTTGCACAACACCGCTATGAGGTATAAACCAGGAGACTGCACAACCCAATTCTTTTGAAGGAACATGATTAGGAATCTCATGATGCTGGATAGCATCATTTATCTTCTGTAAATCTACGCCACTGCTTTCCTTACATATCTTTGTCAAAACCTTATCAGGCGAATTGAGAATCTGAGCGAAGGTTAGAAATACCCCATCTTGATTAGAAACAAATTCAAATAACGTGCAGTAATTCCCTCTGGGTAATTGTTTACCTTTCATCTTTGATTTTTCAATAATACGTTTAATTTCAAAGCCAGAACAATCCGACGGAGCCCAGATTAATTTCGGAACACGATAACTTCCTGCTGTAAATTCAACACTGAGTATTTCCGTCGAAAAAAAATGATATCTATCTCGGAACCCAATGAGGTAATAACTTTTCCCTTTAAGAGCCTGTTGAATAATGATAGGCTGAGATTTAGCACTTCGTCTGATAGCAGTAGAACAAATCCATTGCCATTCATTTTGCTCCTGAACTATCCCACAAAATTGATTATCTACGGTTCGCACCCATAATGGAGCAAGTTGGACAAACTCATTATCTATTGGGATACTATTACTTTCAGGAATTATTATTTTTGTGGGAACATCAATTAATGATGTCGTTATATCACAAGGAAGCACAATTGAATTTGTTTTTAGGTTTTCTAATTGTTCCATAACTATAGTGTATTATCCTATATTTTTAACTATAAATTAGCATAAGATTACACTAATTATATATTATTTAGAATAAAAAAAATAAAGAAGGCATTATGAAAAAACTGCTTCATTTTGTATACATTGTGAACATTATCATTGATATTCTACTAATAGCAGGTTGTATGCCTTCCGTAGATGGACCTGTGGGAAATGAGCCGAGTTCAACAGGGCTTACAGAGTTTGGCGTTGGTGAGGCACCAGCCCAGGGGGATTGGTTGATTACCCGATTGTCAGCAGAAATGCCTCATCTCAATCCAATCACAAGTACAGATGCCTATTCTACCTTAGTATTGGCATGGATTTTTGATAGTTTATTAGACCGAAATCCACAAACATTAGAGTTGATACCGAGAGTAGCACATCATTGGGACGTATCCGAAGACCATCTCAGTTATACCTTTTATCTACGGCAAGATGTATGTTTTTCTGATGGGCACCCTTTATCTGCAAAGGATGTAAAATTTACTTTTGACAAACTAATGGACCCTACAACCGATGCCCCTCATCTTAAAAATTACTATATGGACGTTGAAACATGCGAAGTTTTGGACAACTATACAGTCCGTTATCACTGTAAGAAACCATATTATCAGCATGCAGTTATGTTAGGTTTGTTAGAAATTCTCCCAGAACATATTTATGGCAAAGGTGATTTTAACAATCATCCCAATAATCGCAAACCTATTGGTTCGGGACCTTATATACTTGCTGAATGGCAAACGGGGTTACAGCTGGTATTGTCGCGAAATCCAAATTATTGGCGTAAGGATGAGGGACAGCCTTACTTTGACCGAATTATTTACCAAATTATTCTGGATGATAATTCAGCATTTTTAAAACTTCGTCGCAATGATTTAGATTATATGGCAATACGTCCTGAAGATTGGATGCGTCGAGCACAATCGGAAACATTTCAAAAACAGTTTAATATTTTTATGTATCCCCGTCCTGCGTATAATTATATTGGCTGGAATCTTCGTCGTGAAGTGTTCAAAGAGAAAACAGTTCGCCATGCCCTGACCCTTTTGCTCAATCGTGAACAGATTATCAAACGACTCTATTATGGTATGGCAGAACCGATAAATACCCCTTTTATGCCGGGGACACCGGAATATCATAATGGTGTAAGACCATGGACTTATAATCCTGAGGAGGCTAAAAAATTGCTGGATGCGTCAGACTGGATAGACCACAATGGTGATAGTATACGAGATAAAAATGGAACTGACCTTGCTTTCGAAATTATGACCACCAATAGCAATCCTATTGCGGAAAAGATTCTTACTGTTTATCAAGAGGATTTAAGTCGTGCAGGAATACGAATGCAAATACGGCAGATGGAATGGGCATCGCTTCTGGAGCGGGTAGATAGTCGCAATTTTGATGCAGTTCTTATGGGCTGGCAAATGCCACCAGACCCTGACCCTTATCAGGTATGGCACTCCAGTCAGGCGGAGAAAGGTTCCAACTATGTTGGCTTCATTAATGAAGAGGCAGACCAACTTATTGAACAAGCACGAGTCTGTTTCGACCGTGATAAACGAATACAGCTATACCGACGTTTTCAGGAAATTGTAAATGATGAGCAACCCTACACCTTCTTAATGGCGCCAAAAGCAATTATTGCAGTTGACAAACGTGTTCATGGAATTCGTATTTATCCTTTTGGTGTGTATGAGCGAGAATGGTTTGTTCCCCAAAACCTCCAAAAGTATATTTACGCAAAGGAGTAATAAAAGCACATGACTTCTTATATTTTGAAAAGACTTATCTTAATGATACCTACCTTTATTGGGGTCAGCTTAATTACTTTTGCAATAATCCAATTGGCTCCAGGAAGTCCCGTTGCCTTCAAACTACGTGGAGAAGGAGGTGCTATGCGGTCAAATATTGAAACGGAAAAAATTATTGAACAGACCAAAGCCCTCTATGGATTGGATAAACCCATTGTCGTACAATATGCCCTGTGGCTAAGTCGTATAATACGCCTTGATTTTGGTAGAAGTTATAAAGACCAGAGACCCGTAATGGAAAAAATTCGGGAGACGCTCCCTATTACATTGCAATTTACAATCTTGGAGACATTACTTATCTATCTTATTGCCATACCATTAGGCACCTATTCCGCAACGCATCAACGTACTCTGTCAGACCAAATTATAACATTCATTCTATTTCTCCTGTATAGTTTACCCAGTTTTTGGGTGGCAATGTTATTAATCATGTTTTTAGGCGGTGGTGATTGGTGGAATTTATTCCCTGTGAATGGGATTAACAGCATCGATGCCCATCATTATTCATTAGCACGGTGGATATTAGACCGTTTATGGCACATGGTATTACCCCTATTTTGTATGACTTATGCGGGCCTTGCAGGTCTATCCCGATACATGCGAACGGGAATGTTAGATGTCATTCGTCAGGATTATATCCGTACCGCTCGTGCTTATGGGTTTTCAGAGAAAATGGTTGTATTTAAGTATGCTATGCGAAATTCTCTTATCCCTATTATCACTCTTCTTGCTGGCTTACTCCCAGGACTTATCGGCGGTAGTGTAATTATCGAAACCATTTTCTCAATTCCTGGTATGGGGCGATTAGGTTTTGAAGCGGTATTGTCAAGAGATTATCCCCTTATCATGGGCGTCTTTACTATATCAACCTTACTTACACTAATAGGTCTTGTGCTAAGTGATGTCTTATATGCAGTTGTTGACCCAAGAATACGTCTGGAGTAATAAAGAACCGTGTTGAAACAAAATCAAAAACATCTTCACAGTTATTGGAGAACAGTCTGGAATGAATTTTGTCGGCATCGGCTATCGCTTTGGGCTTTAGTAATAATTATTTTATTAGGGCTTATTGCTATTTTAGCCCCGTTTTTATCAAATGATGTGCCGATAGTGCTCTATAAAGGAGGGAATCTTTACTGGTTCCCTAATATACTTACCTATGCTGATTTACAGGCTGAAAACTTATATGCTAATTTCGACCGATGGGTTCCAACTTCTGGAGAATGGTGTATCAAACCGCCTATCCCCTATGGACCTTTACGGCAGAATCTGGACCAGAGTTTACAACCTCCATCTAAGTTGCATTGGCTCGGAACAGATGACCGTGGTAGGGATGTTCTGAGTCGAATGATTTGGGGCTCGCGACTTTCTCTCAGCGTCGGATTTGTTGCAGTCGGGATAGCGGTGCTAATAGGTGTCATATTAGGTTCCTTGGCAGGTTACTTTGGTGCATGGGTAGATATTGTTGTATTGCGTTTTATCGAATTGATGTTAGTGATTCCGACGTTTTTCTTGATAATCACAGTCATGGCATTTTTACCACCCAGTATTTGGACTATTATGGTAGTAATTGGACTTACAGGTTGGCCTGGAGTTGCACGTCTGGTGCGTGGCGAATTTTTGAAACAAAAGCAAATGGAGTACGTGTTAGCGGCTCGAGCATTAGGGTTAAGTGATACCCGAACTATGTTTCGACATATACTTCCTAATGCAATGGGACCTGTTTTCGTTAGTGCAACATTCGGTCTGGCTGGTGCAATATTGATGGAAAGTGGTTTAAGTTTTCTGGGTTTCGGTGTTCCTCCTCCAGCTCCAAGTTGGGGCGAATTGCTAAAGCAATCTCAAGGATATGTAGATTTTGCATGGTGGCTCGTTTTGTTCCCTGGTTTGGCTATTTTCATTACTGTAACTGCCTTTAACCTTGTAGGTGAAGGCTTGCGCGATGCTATGGATCCACGATTGAGGTAAATTACTGATGACAGACCTTTGTAACGCTGATAATGCATTGTTACATGTAAAAAATTTATATGTGCATTTTTCAACTCCCACTGGCACAGCCCGTGCAGTAGATGGGCTTTCCTTTTTTATCCACCCAGGAGAAGCCATTGCACTCGTAGGTGAGAGTGGATGTGGAAAATCTGTTACTGCTATGTCATTATTAAAACTTTTGCCATCGCCACCAGTAGAAAAACTTGCGGGTGAGGTTCTGTTCCATGGTAAAAATCTACTTTCATTATCAGCAGATGAGTTAATGAAGATTCGGGGTCGGCATATCTCTATGATTTTTCAGGAACCTACCACTTCTATGAATCCAGTATTTAGGGTAGGTGACCAAATTGCAGACGTTTTGCAATATCATTTTCGTATCTCAAAGCAGGAAGCATATTCACGGATTGAAAAATTGTTTGAATGGGTTGGAATTCCAGAGCCACATATCCGAGTTCGGCAATATCCTCATGAATTTTCTGGGGGACTTATTCAACGTGCTATGATTGCTATGGCACTGGCTTGTGAGCCAGAACTACTTATTGCAGATGAACCGACAACCGCTTTAGATGTAACTATTCAGGCGGAGATTTTGGCTTTATTGCGACGGATACAGAAGGAAAAGAATATGAGCCTTTTATTAATATCCCATGATTTGAGTGTCGTTGCTCAGATAGCCCGCTGGATTGTAGTACTATACGCGGGTAAGAAAGTGGAAGAAGGTTCAGCAAGAGCGATATATTCTACCCCTGTGCATCCATACACACAAGCATTATTTGACTCTTTGCCAATACGTTCAGTAACAAAAAAACAGCTGGCAACCATCCCTGGTTCTGTTCCATCAGCGACTGCCTTACCTACAGGTTGTCGTTTCCACCCACGCTGTCCCAAGGCTACCAAAATCTGCTCCGAGAAACAACCGCCATGGCGATGGGTCAGCCAGGAACAAGGAACTGCATGCTGGCTATATACGGATTCGGAAAAACGAGAACGGGAGAAAAATTGCTATGAATGAAACGAAATCCTACCTTGAGGTCATAAATCTTACTAAACATTTTCCGGTTGGTGCTGGCATATTTTCAAAGGCAAAGGGATATGTTCGTGCAGTCGACCGCATTAGTTTTAAGGTTTCTCGTGGTGAAACGGTGAGTTTAGTTGGTGAAAGTGGTAGTGGTAAAACCACAGTGGCACGACTTATTTTAAGGCTCATCGAACCTACAGAAGGAAATATATTATTTGATGGGACTGACCTCACAAAAATCAGAGGGAAAGAATTGCGAAATATACGACGAAAAATACAAATCATATTTCAGGACCCATATAGTTCATTAAATCCACGAATGACTGTGTACTCTATGTTATCGGAAGTATTGCATGTGCACAGTATCGTTCCACGTGAAAAAAGTACAGAACACATTGAGTATTTACTTCAATTGGTAGGACTGAATGCTGATGCGATGTATCGGTATCCCCATGAGTTTAGTGGTGGACAACGGCAAAGGATTGGAATTGCCAGAGCGTTGGCTGTAGAACCTTCTTTTATTGTCGCTGATGAACCTGTCTCCGCACTGGACGTTTCTGTTCAAGCACAAATATTAAACCTACTTATGGAACTTCAGGAAAAATTACATCTCACATATCTAATTATCTCTCATGATCTGGGGGTAGTTCGACATATTTCCGACCGTGTCTTAGTAATGTATCTTGGGAAAATTGTGGAAGAAGCTCCCACAGAGATTTTGTTTAGCAACCCAAACCATCCTTATACGCAAGCCCTGCTTAGTGCAATACCAAAACCAGATCCCGAGGCTACACTGCCCCAACTTTTAGCAAAAGGTGAGCCACCCAGTCCTGTTAACCCGCCATCAGGTTGTGCTTTTCATCCACGGTGTCCTTACGCCACAGACCTGTGTCGAATTAAAGAACCTATTTTACAAAACATATCAGAAAAGCATCGTTCTGCATGTTGGGTTTTCGCTTCTGACCAAAAAGGAAATAAGGATATAGTATCTGTTGCTGATGCGACAAATGACATATCATAAGAAAATTTAACGGAGGGTTTTTTATGGAAAACCTGTGGGAACAAATGTGGAACCGACTTCCGACTGAGGAGTATGACGTGATTATTATCGGCGGAGGTATTGTCGGTGCCTGCATTGCCCGTGATGCAAGTATGAGAGGACTTAACGTAGCCCTCGTTGAACGTAAAGACTTTGCCAGTGCTACCAGTGGTGCATCATCTAAACTGATTCATGGTGGACTTCGTTATCTAATGAATCTTGAAATTGGGCTTGTTAGGGAATCCTTAAAAGAGCGAAGAATCTGGGCACAAATTGCACCTCATTTAGTTAATTCATTGCCTTTTATTCTCCCAATCAGCAATAGCAAAAAATTCCGTGAACGGCTTATTTATTCTCTTGGACTTAAAGCCTATGATTGGCTCTCTTATGACAGAAATCGTTCAAGCGATCCTGACAAATTTATTCCATCTCATAAACGTGTCGGGAGAGATGAGATTTTATCTATCGAGCCTAAATTAGAGCCGATGGAATTTAAGGATGCGCTTTTATTCCATGATTATCAAATGTACTCACCAGAACGATTAGCATGGGCGTGTATTAAGCAAGCCATTATCAATGGAGCCACTGCATTAAATTATGTGGAGGTCACTGGGTTTTTGAGAGATAAAAATCGCATTACTGGCGTAAAAATTATAAGCAGAGAAGATGGCAGAGAAAACCAGATAAAGGGGAAAATCATTGTGAATGCAACTGGTCCCTGGGCTGACCGCCTTATTTCGCTGGCAACAGAAAAAGAACCTGAACGTAAAATAATCCGCTCAAAGGGCATTCATATACTGACGAAACCTATTACTCAAAAATATGCTATTGCTATGCCTGGCAAAGGAACTCACTTCTTTGTTCTACCGTGGCAGGGTTATTCATTATTAGGAACTACTGATACTATTTATTATGGTGACCCAGATGATGTCCATGTAAATGAAAAGGAACTGGTCGAATTTCTGTCTATCATTAATCGGGGTATTCCTGGTGCAAAACTCCGTCGTGGTGATGTCCTGTTTTTCTATGCTGGATTAAGACCCATTGTCGAAAAGGACCCTCAAGAAAGTGAAGAAGAATTCAACTCGTATAATGCAAGTCGGTCTGCGGAAGTATTCGACCATGAAAAAGATGGATGTTTAGGACTGATTACAGCAGTCGGCGGTAAATGGACAACGTCAAGACACTTAGCAGAACGAGTTGTAAATAAAGTATTCGAAAAATTAGGGGTAACACCACCTCCATGCAAAACAGACCAGACACCTGTTATAGGGGCAGATTTTGAGTTATTTAGCGATTTCCTCGAAGAAGCAAAGAGGAATTATTCTGATTTTCCACCTGAAATTATCGAGCACCTTGCCCATAATTATGGGACTGAGATGTCCAAAGTTATAGACTTAGCAAGGACAGACCCTCAATTAGCAGAACCTTTATCTGATAAACGACTGGAGATTGGTGCCCAAATCGTTTATGCTATGCGAGAGGAAATGGGGAGGCACTTAAATGATATGTTGTTCCGACGAACCAATCTCGGGAACTTGGGAGATCCAGGCGAAACTGTGCTCCGTAAAATAACAGACCTTATGTCGCATGAATTAGCATGGCAAGATACTATCCGTGAACAGGAAACTAATAGAGCACGTGTCCAATTTGTATCATGGGCTCGTACATTTGTCATTGTCAATCCACGCGCATGGGGGAACATGACAGGTAAGATGTGGCCCGATATTGAAAAAAAACTTCACCACGCAATAGGTCCTGTAAAAGTAGCATTTACTGAACGTGCTGGACATGGGACTATACTTGCAAATCAGGCATTAAAAGAAGGGTATGAACAAATCATTGCTGTGGGTGGTGATGGAACTATAAATGAAGTTGTGAATGGCTTCTTTGAGAATGATAAACCGATTAACCCAGAGGCTGTATTTGCAATTATAAGCACTGGGACGGGGCGTGACTTTTCACGCACATTAGGCTGGCCCTTTGATATAGACAAGCAAATCGAACATCTTTCAAATACCTCTGTTTATCCTATTGATTTAGGGAAATTAAAATTTATCAATTTCAAAGGAGAAGAAGACCTTCGTTATTTTGTAAATATTGCCAGCTTCGGTTTAAGTGGAGCCACAGACCGTG
>JAIWNQ010000098.1 GCA_020216745.1 Candidatus Hydrogenedens sp. | reverse complement strand
CTGTTAATCAATATGTCTGGTTAAAACAAAGAAGCGGTAAAATCGCTTTCTTCCTCGGAATGTTGCAGGCATTAATAACCTACCGCAATAAAAAAGTCCGCCTGAAAATCGATAATCAATTTGATGAGGTAATTGATATTAAAACAGTTACAGTATGTAATGGTAAATATTTTGGTAGTGGAATGTATATCTCACCCAATTCGGAAATCAACGATGGCTGGTTTGATATTGTTATTATTCCTGGAATCTCCACGATGGAACTGCTTATGAATGTTAAAAAAGTTTATCAGGGGACCCATCTTACACATCCCAAGATAAAGATTTTCAAAGCACAAAAAGTTATTGCACTCCCTGCACATACCGCTGGTGAAGTTTTGCTGGATATGGATGGGGAAGTCCCTGGCTATCTCCCTGCAACATTTGAAATTCTTCCTGAAGCAATTTATGTTCGTACTGCAGTTAAAAAAGAATCCGATATGGAATAGGAATAACAACAGAAATCCGTGCACAAAACATCACAAATAGTAACACAGTTATTTCGCTGATGAGGCAGAACAAAGAGGGTGAAAAAGACAAATAGGACAATAAAGAATGGAATTAAAAATTTACAAACCTATTTTTCCAATTTATTCTTTTCTTACTTTGGATTTATAAACTTCTGGTAGGCTTCTAAAATTTGACGTTCCGTTAATGGTGCTATAATCATACGAACTACTGTGCTTGCTGATTCTTCCGCTTGTAACGTCTTCCCGAACAATGAAAAATACATTGATAAGTGGCCTTCTCCCACATTCGGTGTCATCACTGCAAAACAATCCTCTGTTTTAGCCATGTGCACTACAGTTATCCTGGTCTCTTTGTCCACACGGTAAATAATAGGCTTGCTAAAACATGGACGGATTGCCCAGTCCACTGGACTCGGGTGAAATTTCCAACGGCCATCTTGAATGAGTTGCACCGCCTTTTCATCCCTCGGGAATGCCTGCCATACACCTTCTGATGGAGGCGCTGATATAAATATATTCTCCCCCTTATCCGACTTTGCATATACAAATGATTCGGGAAAACGTTCACTAAGATATGACGACAAAAATATCTCGAAGTCAGGAAGTAATTCTTTCGCCTGAACCGTGATATGCAGATCTAAGGTTTGAAAATCAATCCATCGGTATATTGCAGTGATGGTAAATGGATGTCCTGAATCTGAATCCCAAAATACTTTTACAGTTTTACTATCTATCTTTTCCGCTTTACTCGGCACACTACGCATACTATCACCAAATCTATAATTTGTCTTAAACACCCGATAAAAATTCAACAGTCCTGGCAAATCCTTCTTTGCCAGTTCTATTTCTGGGGATATCATCTGTAAAGGAACAAAACCTATGGATTTGCCTTCAGGTCGAAATAATCCTTTCAGGTATCCTGTATTCACCCCAAATTCACCTGGCACATTTGCTGATGGCTCAAAATAATCTGCGTAAATACATGATACAATCAGAAAACAAAACCAAAACAAAAGACATTTTCTCTTTAAACATATGTTTCTCATAACTGTTCTCCCTATTATGATAATCCAATTCTAAACCCAATGCCCATACTTCTTTCAAATTCAACATTTGCATACATATTAAATACCAATCCCATCTGTTTTAGATTGTTCTTACAGCTCGACCGTCTCTCAGCCTCCCGTGCTTTTGCTAACGTCGGCAATAATATTACCGCTTATATATTATGATACAAAATTTGGTAATTATCTATTTGAATCCAGTAATAGGATTGAGGTTAAGATTAACTCATAAAATCATCTTTTCTAAGGTTATACTGAATTCGGGTATTCTCTGAAATGCTACTTTTTCTTGGTGACCATTTGTAACCGCAGGAGTTGCACTTGTATATGTATCTTTTTGTCCAACCTGTTCGTTTGAATTGGTAGTATGGACAATGCGGGTACGTTTTGAGCAGTCTGAGTGCTTGCAGGTATCTGTAAGCGCTCTCTTCCTCTGCTGATATCTTTGCTATTTCCATTATCTCCACTGCTTCTCTTCTTTTTTTATTCTCTCTAATAAAGCATTTCTCTAAAAATTATTCTATGTGAATTAATAATATTTTGACAAATAAAAATATAATTTATAATGTATAAAAATTTATTAAAACATACATTTAATAACCCATTTTTCTTCAATCTTACTGGGGGTAGGGAATAGATAGGTAACACTTGATTGGGTATCCCAGTTAGCGTATTCGGTACCATTTACTAAGACCTTTTTAATGGATTTATTGGAAGGATGTCGGATTCTGAGTATTACTTTGCTGAAATCCACATCTTTTTTGAGATATACATTCCCATCTATTTCATTGTTATCTAATGAATATAAATCATAACTTACTTTGCCGAAGTAGGTATCGGCGTTTGTAATTGTAATTTGCTTTCCTGATTCGAGCCAATAGGATGGAACAAATGGTGCCAACCAGAGAACATCTTTATCTTCACGGATAAACATTTTTCGTGTTTGAACAAGGAACCAACCCGTTTCATGTGTTTTATTCCATGCTCCGATATTATGAAAGTGTTCCCAGAATGACAGGTTTTCAGTATTCAATAATGAAGGAATAGCATTAAAATAAGAACGGATAAAAGGCTTTATTTCGTCTCGCATAGCATAAGTTTCCGCTATTCGCGTGTAATAGGGTTGGATTTTTGAAAATCCCCCCAAATTGAATGGGTCTTGTTTATTTCCTTCTTCTGGATAATCTCCTTCACCACTAAAAGCGAACCAGTAATCGGAATGGAGGAACCAGTAATCTTCCATGTGCTGGACAATGTTTTCCGCATCGTTGCTGTATGGCTCCAGTACACCGAGAGGGATTAGATGATGCGGTCCTAATTCAACATCATACGCCCAACTTCTGCCGGCATCTTCTCCGGGAAACATTTCACCGGAGGTGCCGAAGGTATATAAGTTAGGTGGATAGGGTAAAATCCATCTCCCATTTGAAAGCGGTAATACAGGTGTTCTCTCCTTATTCCATTCGAATGCTCTTAAAATAGATGCATTTAATTCCTTTGCTCCTTCTATATATTTATCTGCTAATGGATGGTTTATATCTTTTAATATGGAACCCACTCCATTAAGTCCTGCACAAAAATGTCCCTGGATAGCGAACCGATATGCAAAACGATTCCAATCCGCGCCAACACCTGGTGGCATAAGCCCGTATTCTGGCACTTTATCTCCATTTACTTCCATTATTTTCGTTTTCTCACACTGTGCCATTATCCAATCGCAAACTCGGGATAGTTTATCCGCATATTTTGTTAACCATTCTTTATCCCTTGTAAGTCGGTAATGTTCGGCTAATGTCCATAAATGCCAGCCTGTTCCCATTAATGTATACCCTGTGGTCAGATAACCTGCATCATTATACTTGCTTATGAAGTATTCCAGAGATTTCTTCGAAAACTCATGCCAGCCCATAAGGTCCATTCCATATACAATGGAATGAGCTTCACTTTCTAATGGACCGTATGACATAGAGGCTATCCATGGAGCAATTAAATCCTCTTCGGAACGTCCTGCAATTAAACAGTGCACCTGCGATGCTTTAATAACATTGTTAAGTAAGGGTTCAGGTATATCTATTTTTATTGAGTCTGCACATAAGTTTTCCCAGTATTTCACTGTTTCTCCCAGGAGTTCTTCTTCTTTTATTTGCTCTAATACTTTTATATCTATATTTATATCTGATGGGATGATGACAAATAATTTGATAAATGACCCTGGAGATATTGGATGGTTTATAAGAATATTTTCTCCACTTATTTCCCCAATTGAATTCTCTATTTTGCAAATACCTACTATCTTCTCTTGCTTCTTTACAACTATAATATTATGTTTCTTTTCTAATTCTGCTTTTATTCCCTCTTTTTTGTTGGAGTAAAAAGAAAGAGAGAAATCTGGAGTTTTTTCTTTCACATCATTATTTTTTATTTCAAAATCCGAAATACACAAAGATTTTTTTTCTTTATAGGGAGCGACAAAGGTTCTTAAAAAATATGTAATGCCGTTATCATTTTTTTCAATTACAGGGATAGGGAGCCAGGCATTATAAAGAGTGCGTTTTAATTTGTCGGTATTCCCCATACGAACCTTCATAAAAAAGTCGTTAAACTGGATAGAACCTTCTCTCTCCACAATGAATTTATTATTATCACACGCAAGGGATAGCATCGTGGGTCCATTATCCTGAACGGGACGGTGAATCCTTTCCATGGCATTTGAAAAAGTTTGTTCTGGAAGAGAACGGACGCTATCAAGAACACTTTGCTTGCCTTCTATCGTCTTTTTGTATTCATTTATTGTAAGAGAGGAAGATTGTAAAACTGCGAAAACACCTGCAGAAGGCACATAAACACAGGGATGGCTTATGATGTCCTCAACTGCAATACAAAACTTTGTATCTGGCAAACGAATCCATAACAGGGTTCTATCCCCTTTATCACTTCGAGGGACACTATAAAGGAGATTAAGTGTTAATGGCTCAGGAAGTTTCCATATTTGATTTAACGGATGTAACGATTCTAAAAACTTTCCATTATAAATCTGAAGGGTTGCCTGAGTATTTGTATCGTTTTTTTCTTTTTCCAATCTTATAACGGTTTTTTCCCAGTATGAATTGCTATATGCATTCAATTTTTTTATATATAGTGGTTTGTCAGTTTCAAAGACCCATCTGACTTTTTCTGTGCCTTTCCAGATAAAAAGATTATCCCGCCATGGTATATGCAAAGCACATTGGGTCCCTTTCATTTCAATCTCACCATTTACATTTTGCCATTTCCCCTGCCATGGAGATTCTCCTGTCCAGACTTCTACTCTGATTTTTGAGGGGGTATTATCATCAGCAAATTCAATTTCAAGATCTGTTAATTTCCGTCTTTCATACCAACGCAATCCAATACATTTTAATCCTTCGTAATCTGGGACTTCGTATAATCCACTTTCCTGTAAAGTTATTTTTTTCTCCAAAAACACATCCTCTGGCGGGAACTCCTCTACTCTGGAACAACGAGCCCCTTCATATCTTCTCGGGTCGCAGGTAATCACATCTGCAAACGATGCAATATCTAGATTATTATCTTTGTTTGTTTTTTCTTCATTTCCCGTTAAAATCAATTTTGCATCTGCCCAGTTTGCACAATCACAGGTAATACCATCATTCCCATCTTTAACCACAAGACGCAGTTCACGGGCGTTATCTAAGTTAATCTTAACAGGCACTGGAGAATCTAATTCCCGTATTACACCACTGTCCCAGCGTTTCTCATCGTCCACAAATATCTGGAAAATCACACTGCCTGTATTTGTCCCACTTTGTTTTTGAACCCCCACTTCACATTCAAAATGCTTATATCTACCACCTAAATCAACTACAATTTCTCCTACTGCATGATGTCCTATACCTTTCTGATATTTTTTCTCCCCTATTTGCAACTCCATTGGAGTTTGCCCTGAAGCATGTGCAGAGACATCCCAGCCCGTCTCTCCCCAACCCTGTGTAATCGAAATAATACGCTCTGGCATATCACTCAAATATACCATCTTGTCTGAGAAACATGGCAAAGATATGACAAATAAGCAAATCATTATTAGTCTGTGTATCTTTAATAGAGTTCTTATCATTCTGCTATCTCCTTATAAGTAGAAGCCTTTCTTCATTTATCGTATAACCTTTAACCAGAGGTTCTTTAAGCGTTTTAGTTGCCCAGATATGAAATTATGTTACTTTTTTTGAATTAACACGATAACCAATAGAAATAATCATGTCTAATTATATAGGTTCATCTTTCTATTTTTTCCATCAGAGGAAACCTGTGCAATTTTTACACAGGTTGATTTTTCGTTTAACTCATTTGATTTGTATATATTTTTGATATGTTTGGCAATAATTGTCCTATCAATTTCAAAAAGTTTTGCAATTAAATGTGCATCAAGTCAAATAGTGTCTTTTTCAAGTTTAACTTGAATTTCAGGTCCATTTGGAAATTCATAAGTCACAATTTTACCTTCATTGAAATCATCTTTTTGTTTCATTTGTAGTATCCCTATTAACGTCAAATTAAATATCAGATTTAACCAACCTCTCTATTTTGTTGTAATAGTTTGATGTTATTTTTATGAAACTGATGTAATTGTATCTATCTTCTATCTTAACATAGTGGTTCACTAATCCTATACATAGAATGTACGCGATAAACACACATGTAAGGATGTTGATAATGCCTTTGTAATTACAAGTAGTATGGCAGGCAAATACTGCTAATGCGTATATAATTCTGTGGGGATATTACCATTCCAGCGGGACCATGTATCGTAATTTCTATTAATTGTTTCACCATTGATGGATTTAATCACCCACATTCCCGCAGGTGCGTTAACATCGTATTCGATTTTATTATCATCTAAAAACACGAAGGATGAATATATTTTTTCTCTCGAAGGATTTTTGTTGATGAGTTCTGATAACAATTTGTTGGGAGAAAGGTTATTTCTATCGGGTAAATACAATAAACCAAATTTCTCATCATTATAAACACAAACATACAAACCACTTGCACATTCAGGTGCAAAAACGAACCACGCTTCCTTCTGAGCAACGGGAGTATATTGTGGTGGAATAGATACGGGGGAATTTCCTACTGCAAATCTTTTGTAAACACCTGTATTGTTCCAGCACCACCATTTGCCCTTGCCTTTTATATGAAAGCATTTATTAATGTCTACTTCTCTATCATTTAATAATAAGGTTGTAGGTCTCGGAATAATCATGGCTCGCAGACCTCTATATACTCCTCCTGCACTAATTAGATATTCCGTCCCTCCACTGTATATTTCAGGAGTTCCATTTTCCCCATAACCTATCTGAACAAAATAATCATGAGGTTTTTCACTTGCCCACTTCTTCACAATAGGAGGGACAGTGTATGGAGATAATACAGCAAAAAGAATTTGGGAATGTCGGGTCATTTCCTTGCCCGGGGCATTATCGCTTTCAGGCAGACACCACCATCGCATTAATGCAGTATGCGGGTCAATCACTAAAGATGTCGTATCGGCATATTCAAATCTACGACGGAAAGGGGCACATCTACGGAACTGTAAACTACCTAATGCATATTTCCAATTGATACTATCTAATACCTTATGTGCTCTAACCCTTATCTCTGTCGAATCAGGAAATTCTTCCAGATTTAGCAATGCCTGAACTGCATATAACAAGTAAGGAATGGAATTAAACTCATATTCACCATTCATAAGCATATCTTCAAGATAATCAATAAGCCACCTCTCCAAACCATTAGTTTTGTTATCATATTCGGGCTTCCCAGGTGTAATTGTGGAACTTCCATATTTAAATAGCCACTGATTTTTCAAATACCTACTACTTTCCGTCATCAAATGATGGTTTTCTGTATCACGAACCCAACCCAGGGATTTGGGAACAGCAATTCTCGGCTTTCCTCCTTCTTCTACTAACCCGACATTAAACACATGTTCCAATGTCTCCTGGTAAATCAATTTCGGATTATCTCCAAAAAGATACATAATCCTCGTAAGCACCACCTCCGTAAAATCATAATCCCCTTTAAACAAAAACCATGAAGAACCGCTGTATGACCAAGGTTTCAATTCCTGCAAATATTTATTTACTTCTTCTACATCTTTACCACAGGCAAGTTTTGCCAGGCATATATACGGTGAACTGCTTCTTTTTTCCGCCTTTACCAAAGGTTTCTTCGCAACCGATTCTATGAATTCTTTTGCATAATCATTATTATAAGACAATTTTCCATTCTCATTATTTAGTAGAACCTCATCATTCCATTTTGGTCCTGCTTCTCCCCAGGATAAATGTGGAATCGGTTTTCGCCCTGCACCTAATAACTCATCCACCAACGACGGCAAAAATAAGAAGGCAGTCATAAGAAAGCAAATCCCAGGAAAACTATAAAGGGACACTTTCACTAACAATGATAGTAAAATATAAGAAAAATAATTTTCTTCATTATTTTCGCTTTGTTCAAAGAACTTATTAAAATTTGACATAAACAGTTTTTCCTTTATTATCTTTTCTATCAAATGGGTTTAATAATACCATACATAGAAATTTATTATGTAAAAAGTAAACTTTACAGGTATTTAGAAATAAGAAAGAGAATAGGCAAATAATAACAGGAAAACAAGGAGCGGTGGATATGGCTGGGATGAAATATCAACCTAATGCTAAAACAATGGCTTAACTGGGCAAGATAATAAAGAAGTTAAAGGAATCCGTGATGGGTTTTGTGAAGCAGTTGAGGTTAAGCCACAAACAGTATGTTAGTGGAAGCATAGAGAGAAATTAACAGACAGGTCATTTCGTCTCCATCAGTTAAGGGTGGTGTCTAATCTGTCGGAGGAGTCGGTAATATGTTATGTTAGGTGAGGCATAGTACGGGGCTGGGGATTGATGGTTTAGTGCGGTATCAAAACTGTTCATTCCAAAGGGGAATAAAGGAAATGTATTTCAGTATTTGTATAGGCATGTGGTTATTAAGAGGAGATAAAACAATGATTTACCCGCCCATATACATCGAAAACCAATGAATTAGCTGAATGCTTGAACGGTAGGATAGTGGAGGATTCTTCTGCAACATTACTTTACAGGTTACAACAAGTTAATGGATAGGTTAAATCACACGTCTATTGTTATAGCTTTGTTTACAGAAGGTGGAATTAAATAACGAGTTCTAAAAAAAGTATTCACAACGACACATCCGTTTGAATCTTCATTTGTCCCCTCTTTAAAAAACTATTAATATTAAATACAGTTCTAAAGTAAAAAGTCCCTTGTAGCGTACAAAATTCAGTATATGCACATTCTACAGGCTTGTATACAACACGCTGTCGCCATGGTCCGTAGATTTTACTGTAATCTATTTCAAGATGAAATATTAAATGGCAGATGGAAATAAATTTATGATAATACGTTATAATTTATTGAATGATTTTTGCATTATTTTTGCGGTTGGGATCGAATAGTTCTTTCATCTTATAATGGATGTATGGTTGTTTTGCGGCGTCTTCTTTCCCTTTAGCGTGTGCTACCCATAATTCAAGGTCTGTCGGGCAATATAAAACGCTATGAAGGTTAACATTGACCATTGCAACAGCCTTCAGGATTTCAAGGGCTATGTTCTGGTCAATCTTGCCGTAATTTTCCTTAATCCGTGTTGCCATCCCTTTGTATCGGTGGTCATAAGAATTAGAACCGTAAGGCATGTTTGGTGCATTGGCACAGGTTTGTAAGGAGCGAATTGTCGGGTCCATTGCCTCATCTGCACGCATAACTGCATTTGGGATGGGAATAGCATACTCAACAGTTTCCTTTGGGTCATTATCGGTAAAAATAGCGACATGATGAGCACAGGTTTCGAATGCCAGTGCACGATTATCATCTCCATCCGCAATTACATAGTTATATCCAACGGTATGCCGTGCAGATTTGATAATGTCGGAGGCCTTATCTAATGTTGAAGCCTCTTCAAGGATACGGCGGAGTAAGAATTCCAGTGGAATGCCATCAATACGTCGGTCTTTGTTGGTTGCACCAATTTGAGCGATGGATACGCCACGCATGTTCATTCCTGATAATACCCCGATTGCACAGGCATAGCCAACCGAAACAAAAGAGTTTAGCCCTTCAGGTTCATAACAAAAGAGGACTGCAGTGTCCTGAATACCTGCTTCCATAATCCAGTCGAAATTTCTGCCATGATATAATTTGCCATCGGTAGTTGCTTCTCCCCACACTGCAAAAGAACTGCAACCCCGTTCTGTAATAACAGAAACGACATGAACTCTCCGTAAATCCTGCAATTTTACACCTGCACCATCAGCCAATCCTTCCAGTTCACGTTCATATCTTGGTGGAATATGAGGTGAACATAAACGCCATG
>JAIWNQ010000097.1 GCA_020216745.1 Candidatus Hydrogenedens sp. | reverse complement strand
TTATGTCTAAAATTAACTTCGCCGCAAATTTTGGTAGTCCCACTTCCCTTTTTGCCAATTCCAGAAGTTCGTCAAATCGTGTTAAACTTTTACGAACCACATCTTTCAGCAATACACCACGTTGAAACCCCATTTCATAAGGTGTTCCTTTTAAGTGAAGAACCTTTGTGCCTTCCACTTCTTCTAAAAAAGCCTTTTGCACATCCACGTTCTCTTTTGGTCCACGTATCGGGTATAACCAAAAATAAAATCCAGCGATTAACACAACAATAACAAATAGGACAGGTAGAAGAAATTTAATTTTCCGTTTCATGTTCTATACTCCTGTGATTGATTTGTTTGTGACGGGAAGCAATCTAAAAAGAAAGAATATAATATTCTATAACAAGAATGACATTTAGTATTACAGGAATGTTTCAATGGGTGCAAAAAAGAATCTCGCATCTACATATCCAAATCATTGGGATGCATCAATTTCAGAACTTCCAGAAATTGGTAAAAGCCGTGAACGGCGACTAAATCAGATGGGTATTTATACCGTGAAGGACCTATTGCTCTACCCACCTCGTAGGTATGAAGACCGAAGAAATATTTGCACCATTAACTCAATTAGAAACGGCAATAAATATACCTTGTTGGTAACGGTTGAAAAGGCAAGGCGTGTTTTTCTATCGAAAGGTATTCAACAAGCACGGGTTATGTTCAAAGATGATACGGGCAACTTAGAGGCAATTTTTTGGGGAAGAGGCTATCTTATTAATCATGTGTTTCAAACGGGAAAGAAATTTTTCTTATACGGTTCTATCGAAAAATTTAATTCCAGATTTGTGATGAATAATCCAGAGTATGAAGAGTATGTGCCTGAAGAAGAGAGCATCCACACTTCCCGTTTAGTGCCTATTTACACCGTAACTGAGGGTATTTCGCTTCGCTCATTTCGTAGATGGATTTATGAAGTATTGACGCAAATTTTAATTGATGATACATTATCTGAAGAATTCATCAATGCCCGTGGATTTATGACGTTACAAGATGCCATAAGAAAACTACACTTCCCAGATTCTATCGAAGAGGTAGAACAGGCACGCCAACGTTTAGCCTATGATGAAGTGTTGAAATTACAAAAAGAATGGTTAACATGGAGAACAACAAACCTCGCATCAGAACATATATGTAGACATAGAATTAATGGTTCACTTCTTAAAACATTCCAAAAAAGCCTTCCCTTTAGTTTGACTAATGCACAGAAACGGGTTATAGATGAAGTATTACATGATATGAGTTCAAATAAACAAATGCTGAGGCTTATTCAAGGCGATGTCGGTTGTGGCAAAACACTGGTGGCTATACATGCCTTACTCTCTGCTGTAGATAGTGGCTATCAAACTGTTTTAATGGCTCCTACTGAAATATTGGCAGAACAACACTATTTAAATATTCAACATTTCCTTAACGTCCTACCTGTTCAGGTAGCATTACTCACAGGTTCTGTAAGGAATGCTAAAGAAATACGTCAAAAGATAGCCAATGGTAAGGTAAATATTGTCATTGGAACCCATGCTTTAATTCAGGATACGACACAGTTCCAAAATTTAGGGTTGGTCGTAATTGACGAACAGCACCGTTTTGGAGTGATGCAGAGGAAAAAATTGCGAATGAAGGGTCAGGCTCCCGATATTTTATATCTCACTGCAACACCTATTCCGCGAACTCTCGCCCTAACTGTTTATGGAGGTATGGATATTAGTATCATCGACGAATTACCATCAGGTAGAAAACCTGTTAAGACTCATATTGTCCGTGAAGAAAAAAGAGAGGATTTACTGAACTTTATAATAAAGCAGGCTCAGAACGGTTTTGCCACCTATTGGGTTTGCCCAAGCATTGAGGAATCAACTCATAAGGAGAACCTTAAACCTTTATTCAATATCTATGAAACACTGCGTAACGGTGCTTTTTCAACATTACGAACAGACTTGCTCCATGGGAGGTTATCTTTTAATGAGAAAGCAGAGGTAATGAATCGCCTTGGAAAAGGAGAAATTGATGTCTTGTTCTGTACCACAGTCATTGAGGTTGGTGTTGATATTCCACATGCTACTACACTTGTTATAGAAAATGCTGATTGTTTTGGACTTGCTCAACTTCACCAATTACGCGGTCGAGTTGGGAGAAGTTCTTATGATTCGTTTTGTTTCTTGGTACCTACCTCCCTTAATTCCGCTGGTATCGAACGATTAAAAATTCTATGTCAAACAAATAATGGATTTGAAATTGCTGAACAAGACCTGCTTCTCCGCGGGCACGGTGAACTTGGTGGCTTACGACAAGCAGGTATGTCTGACCTTAAATTTATCGATTTTAGCCATGACTTGCAAATTATTCAACAGGCAAGAAATGATGCCCAAATATTGGTATGTAAGAGATAGTATTGCTTTACTATTTTGGTATTCTTTTGATAATGCTGTTTGTTCATCTCTTCAATTCATCATGAACAAAAAATGAATATAAAATGAAAATCATTTGAGGGCTGTTGAAATTCATGTACTTATAGTTTTCGTGTCAATTTATTTAAAGATGCTCAGAAATTACTAACACGTGTGTATAAGTTCTAATTGACATTTTATATATGGATATGGTATTACAATGTATTACCTGCGTTTTCTATAAACAAAGTTAAAGGAGTAATAATGACTATGAGTTCTGAACCGCAAGTTATTTCATTCAAAGCAGACAAAGCCCTTTGGGAGGCATTAGAAGGAATGACGAACCGCTCTGAATTTATTCGCAATGCTATTTTAATGGCACTGGATAATGTTTGCCCTCTGTGTGGTGGAACAGGTTTGATTTCAGCATCACAGAGAAATCATTTACAGAATTTTTTAAAACATCACGAGGTTGTTATTTGCAAAGAATGCAATCAACGACATTTAACCTGCACTCATACACCAAAGAAGTAACAAGGCTTACTAACCCATGAAAATGCGATTGTATACTTGTATATTTTTTGCACTGGTTTTTAATTTATTCAGCCCATTTTGTTTATGGGCAATAGAGGAAGGGAACGTTTATTATGCAGGGATTCCACCAGTTGCAGGGATTCTTGACCGTCTTATACTTCCACAGGAGCAGGTGCAGGTAATATGTGCTTCCAATGTGAATCCTCATACCTTTGATATATCCCCATCACAATTGCAGAAACTGACACATGCCAAAGCATTTTTTCATACCAACTTTCCTTACGAATTGAAGATTGTAAAAACATTGGAAACCACAAAAAACAATGTGCAATGTGTAGATGTTACGCAGAATGTCCACTGGCGGGAAGAGCGTATTCATTCTCACTACGAACATAGGCTTTCTCAACAGTATGGAGGAAATAATGATTTGCATTGTTGGCTTAGTCCCGAAAACTTAAAGATAATGTCTTCCACTGTATACTCAACGTTAGTCAGGAATAATCCCGAAAAGAAAGATGTATATCAGGTGAATTATAAAAAATGGCTAAGTGACCTTGAAGAGATAGATAAAAAAATCAAAGAGATATTATTGCCTCATAAAGGAAAACGTTTTTTTGTATATCATCCTGCTTTTAGTTATTTTGCGGAATCGTATGGTTTGCACGAGGTTTATATTGAGATGGAAGGGAAGACTCCATCGCCAAAACAAATGCAAACACTATTCGAACAGATGAAGAGAGAAGGGACTCGGGTAATTTTTATTCAACCTCAATTTGACCCAAAACCCGCAGAGATTATTGCAAATGCTATTGGAGGGAGAGTGGAGGTGATGAACGATTTTGAACGGGATGTGTTAAATCAATTTTTGTTCATTGCGGAGAAAATATCCGATTCCTATAAATAAGAAAGAGAGATTTAAAAAACATTATGACAGAAAGAATAACAACAAGTAATTCATCAACCACATTACCTAAAAAAGGGGATACTATTCCAGCGGTTTGTATACGGGATATGTATTTTACTTATCAAAAAGAGTATATCCTTGAAAATGTAAATCTGGATATATTTGCTCGGGAATTTGTTTCTATTATAGGTCCTAACGGCAGTGGCAAAACGACCCTATTAAAACTCATGTTAGGACTTTTACAACCTCAAAAAGGGAATATCCTCATTTTTGGTGAGAAACCAGAGAGAAATCGTGACCGAATCGGCTATGTACCACAATATTTCCAGTTAGATATGTCTTTCCCAGCGACCGTATTAGAAGTCGTTTTAATGGGGTTAGTCCACAAACAGCAATGGCTACGTTTTTCAGCCTCTGCGAGGGAAAAAGCCCGAGATGCATTAGATATTGTGGGGTTAGGTTCATTATCGAAAGAAATGTTTTGTAATCTTTCAGGAGGCCAACGCCAACGTGTATTAATTGCCCGTGCCCTAGTGAGCCAGCCGAAAATTCTTCTGTTTGATGAACCTACAGCACATGTAGATACAGTTGCAGAAAAGAATTTGATGGATTTATTGAAGCAAATTAGCCGTGAGTTAACAGTTATTTTGGTTTCCCATGACTTAGGGGTTGTTTCCGAATATGTAGATACAGTTGTGTGCGTTAATAGAACCGTCCAGAAACATCCAACAAATGAGCTTACTGGTGCGATTATCCGAGAATTGTACGGTAGCCATATTGAGTTGGTTCATCATGGATTTATTCACATTCAGGAGCGACATAACCATGAATGAACTATGGCATGCATTCATTGACCCTAATTTTCCATTTCTAAGATATGTCTTTGTATCGGGGATATTGGCAAGTATTAGTTTCGGCATCGTCGGCTCGTATGTTGTTACTAAAAATATGGTTTCATTGGTAGGTGCCGTATCTCATTCTGTGCTTGCTGGGGTCGGTTTGGCTCTATTCCTTCAACATCGATACCAGATAGGCTTTATTACACCTTTTTATGGGGCACTATTCGCAGGTATACTATCCGCTATTATTATTTCTTTGGTATCTAAATACATTACAGGGAGACAAGATGCGGTTATCGGTGCCATCTGGGCTGTTGGGATGGCGATAGGGATGGTATTTTTAGCATATACCCCTGGCTATGTTGACCCGATGAGTTATCTTTTCGGTAGCACCATGCTTATTACAAAGAATGAAATAAAGAATCTTATCTTTTTGGATATTATCATTCTTGCTATTGCTTTTGTATATTATCCTCAGTTCTGGGCTTATTGTTTTGATGAGGAATTTGCCCGTGTGAGGAATGTTCCTGTCATGTTTCTGAATATGCTTTTACTCATTATGTCTGCGGTTACAGTGGTGATGATGATGCCTATGGTTGGAATTATTCTTGTCTTGGCTCAATTGTCTCTTCCCGTACTAATTGCAGAGCAATTTGTATCACGTCTCTCATTATTAATGTTGGGCTCCATTATCCTTTGTATGTTGACCAGTACTATAGGACTCATGGGCAGTTATAAACTTGACCTACCCGCTGGGCCCGTTATCGTCCTTACCTCCATGAGTATCTATATCCTTGTATACCTCTTCAAATTAATAAAGAAAACTATAAACAAAATCTCTCCATAAAAACGTTTTTTAAATCCGTCCGCATCCACTCGTAGGTTATTTTCGTTTATTGTGAGGTTCCAATTATCTATAAACAAAGAATGTAAGTATCTCTTAATATACACTTTTCGTTATAATATACGTTTAATATAGAATTTTAAGTTAGAGAGGTTCATTTATGAAATCATGTTTTTTTGTATTTGTATCTTTGTTTATAGTTATATTTTCTACTTTATTTAGTGCCTGTATTCCGAGTACACCACCACAAGGAGATATAAAGGTTGAGACAAATTCAGGACAACCATCAGAAATATCAGGTGTAAGTCCGACTTCATCTACAACACCTATACAGGAAACAGCACCACCTACTACCAAGGATAACGAATCGGCGAAACCTGACGAAAAGAACAAACAAAAAGTAAACAAGTCAACAATTCGCTTTGGTATGCCTGGAGCGGGAATTCCATTTTCTATTCAACAATCCCCCTTAGTCGGAGACGACGGTTTTTCGATTAAAGGTTCATTTGGACTAAGTGGAACGATAACACGCCCAGATAAGAACAAAGACCTCTGGGTCTTTGCAGGGCAATTTGAATTTCCTTCGGAAGAATATAAAGCGGGTGAACCGAGTTATATTATTATAAACGCCCCAGCTGAATATTATTCACAAAATAAACCGTTAGACCCGTCTTTTATACCGCAGGTTATGATAACAATTCCTATGAAATTACCGAAGGATGCAAAAGATGAGAAAGGGAATGTTAAGGTTCCTTTCCGTATTGAAATTCCTGTTTCTGCAAAAGCCAAATTTATGTTTACAATGGTAGATAGTCCGTGATATTATAACTCTATGAAAAATCAAAATCACCGGGAAATAGAAAACGCACCTTGTATATCTGCTCCCCATAATAGTTCTGTCCATGTAGAGAAGCCTCCCCTTAGAGATTTGTGCAGGCAGTATAACATACGACTTAAAAAGCGATTAGGACAGAATTTGCTTTTAGATGATAATATTCACCGCATTATGATTGAAGCGGGAGGGTTAAACAAAGAAGATGCTGTCATAGAAGTAGGCGCTGGACTGGGTGCTTTAACATGGCATATTGTTCACTATGCAGGTAGAGTTTTAGCCGTAGAAATAGACCCTTCTTTTATGCCTTGTCTGGAAAACCGTTTTGGTCATTTACCACATGTAAAATTATTTCGGGGAGATATTCTAAATCACGAAATCTCAGATTTGATAGATACATTTTTACCAGGTGCAAGCCATTACAAAATGCTTTCAAATCTCCCTTATTACATTACAACCCCAGTATTATTTCATTTTTTAGAGTGCTCTGTAAATTTTGAACGAATTGTGGTTATGGTCCAATATGAGGTTGGTGCACGAATGTCTGCTATTGCTGGGACAAAGGACTATGGAGTTCTGAGTTTGGCAGTTCAATCCCTTTACCATGTGGATTTAGTCCACTTTGTTCCACGAACCTGTTTTGTCCCACGTCCAGAGGTGGACAGTTGTATTGTCCGTTTACGAAAGATTAACCCACCTATAATATCGCTCGAAAAACGGAAACACGTGTTACAGGTTATTCATGCTTGCTTCTCACAACGGAGAAAGAACCTTAAAAATGCATTAGGGAAATCTCCCTTGTTGCAATTACCAATGTCATCGGTTCTGGAAGGGCTTCAAATTGCAGGAATTGACCCTACACGGCGAGCTGAAACACTCACCTGGGACGATTTTGTACGACTAACAGAGATTTTCGAAACATTAAGGTCAGAAAAAGAAAAATCGCAAAACCTCTCTCATTAATAAATAAAATATAAACATTAAATTATTTAGGTTATGAATACAATATGAATGAATTATTAACACAGGTTATACAACAATTAGAAAGTGGCATTATTATCGTAGATAAGGATGGAAGCGTTTTAATTGCAAATCCATCCGCAGTAAGATTTCTAAAACTACCTCAAGAAATAGATTTGCAAAAGTGTAATATCTTCGAAGTCAAAGAGTTATCTACTTTCGTAAATATCTATTGTGAGATACTCGCAAGTAAAAAACCCGTTATACGAAAAAGAATAATTATTTCTGGACAAGGTAAAGACATAGTTTTGGGCTTAAATGGCTCTCCAATCATGGAGGAAGGCAACCTTCTCGGGGTTGTATTTTTATTTACCGATTTAACAGATATTGAAAAGATTCAACAAGAATTAGAAATGTATAAACAATTAGAACACATCGGCGAATTGACAGCGGAAATGGTACATGAATTTCGTAATCCTTTGAGTGTTATTTCAGGAATTACTGAATTTTTAATTGATAAGTTCTCTACTAACTCAGATTTGGTCAGTAATTTGAAATATATATTAGGCGAAACGGAGCAAATAAATCTTTTAATTGCTCGATATTTAAGTTTTGCAAAACTTAAAGAAATAAATATAGAGAAACAAACTACTGATTATATTATTCAACGGGCTATCTCGCTTTGCTCTAATATTATCAAGAAATATAATGCGATTATCGATGTAGAAGAGATACCTAAACCACTCAGGTTCATATTTGCAGATAGCGAAAAATTAGCTGGTGCCTTATCCAATCTAATCCGCAATGCTGTTGAGGGGCAATATGAACAACAGAGGATTTGGGTTCGTCTCTCGGTCTATGAAAAGGAAGGAGAGATAGTGTTTCGTATTGAAGGAGCAGAACCGTTCTCACTGGAAAACACGGAAGAAATTGATTTGGCTGATAGCTACGCTGATAGGAAAAAGGGAGGGACAAGAATAGAACTTTCCGCGTTACGTTTCATTATATTAGCCCATCGTGGGTGGATACGTTCCTACCAACGAAAACCATTAGGTATTGCATACGAAATTGGAATACCATTAAATCTACGAGAAAATATATCCATTGATACTGCCAAACTATCCGAATCTGATGACGTATAAAAATGATGAAAGATTGTGAATTCAAAGTCGTTATTTTTAATAAACCACAGGACTATCAGAGTATATATCAACTCCAATTAGAACAAAAAGAAAACCTTCATTTGGGCTCTAATACAGAATACCTTTATCTACTTGAGCATTTGCCAGTATTCACCGCAGGGAGACAGTTCAAACAAGAGCATTTACTAATTCCACTAAATCTGTGTCGGGAACGAGGTATTGATTTCTATCATATAGACCGTGGAGGCGATATTACCTATCATGGCCCAGGACAACTCGTTGGTTATCCCATCATAGACCTTAACCGACATAAAATAACAGTTCACCAATATCTACGTAAACTGGAAGACATCATTATTGAGACCTTACATACCTTTCACATCCAAGCCACAACCTTAAAACCTTTAACAGGCGTTTGGGTTCAAGACCGAAAAATTTGTGCTATTGGCATCGGTGTTAAGAATGGAATTACATGGCATGGGTTTAGCATTAATCTTACCGTAGACCTGACTCCATATCAGTGGATAGTCCCTTGTGGAATTAGTGATAAACCCGTAACCTCATTACAAAAGGAAATTGGTACATCCTCCTGTCCTACCAAAGACGAATTCTTAAAGGTATTATTACCTATTTTTTTCAGACAATTTGGCATTGAGCATTTCTCTATTATAAATTCCTAGACCTGCCGAGACTTTGAAAATATAACTTATGTTATAAATATATATAAACATAGTAGTCTCTTATTTTAGTTCCCATATTATAATTTCAGTTTGTTCGTGAGAGTTACTTTTGATATAATATGGTTTCTTTATTTATCCGTACCATTAAAACCCAAACCGTAATGAGGAGTATCTTATGTCATTACGAACTTACGAAGCGCTGTTCATCGTCAGCCCGGAAGTGGAAGACGATGACGTCCAGGCGATAGCCCGCGAGACCGAGAATTTGGTCGTAAAGAGCGGAGGGGTTATCGTGCGCTCCGAAGTATGGGGTCGACGGAGATTAGCTTACAAGGTCAAAAAGTTTACGGAAGGTATCTACATTTTGATACGTTTCCAATCTCCTCCCAACTTTATAGCGCGACTGGAAAATTATTTCCGCCTTAGTGAACAAATTATTCGTTACATCGTCGTGTATTTTGACGAGAAGACGCTCCGTCTGGAAGCGGAACAAGAACAGAGACGCAAAGAGCTATTAGAAGCAGGCTATGGACAGCAATCAGATTTAGACAAAGAAAATCTTACCCCAATTCCGACTCATATTGAAGAGGATGAGGAGGAAGAGGAATAACTCTTAAAAAAGGAACGATGAATTATGTCAGATGTGAGGGTTCCCGATTTAAACATAGTTCTGATTGCGGGTCGGGTAGTCCGTGAACCTGATTTTCGCACAACACCCAGTAGAAGGTCAGTTGCGCGGTTTACCATAGCCCACAATCGTCGATACCGTATGAAAGACGGAAGTTTCAAAGAAGAAACGGTTTTTGCAAACATTGTGGTTTGGGACCGTCAAGCTGAAT
>JAIWNQ010000096.1 GCA_020216745.1 Candidatus Hydrogenedens sp. | reverse complement strand
ACGCAAGTCAACAATTGCGGAAAGGTAGGCCTGTTTTGGTTGAAGGTCGGTTGAGATTGGATGAGTGGGAAGACCGTGCTACAGGGCAACGTCGGTCACGTCTTGAAATCGTTGCATGGCGAGTTAGTCCCCTCGATTGGGTACCCGCGGAAGGTGAATCTTTCGACGTTGAGGAGTTTCCACCTGATGAGGAAAGAGGCTCGTATCCAGATGCTTCCCCAAATCAGGGGAAAGTTCCCCCTCAAAATAACATCAACCATTTTCCAGAAGACGATGTTCCGTTTTAACCTTTCTTTTACCTAAATTTTCTATTTGTAATTAAATTGAACTAAAAACACTTAAATAATAAAGAGGATTGTCTTATGGCACACATCTCTGCAAAAGCAAAATCAAAGATTCGAATGAAACGGCTAAAAAGACGTAAGAAGAAGAGAATATTCCGCAAAAAGGTGAGTCGTTTATCATTAGAACGGATAGTATATATTGATTACAAAGATACCAATCTTTTAAGACATTACATAACTGAACGTGGAAAAATTATACCTCGACGGATTACAGGTGCGACAGCGAAGCAACAACGAATGTTAAATCGTGCTATCAAATTGGCACGACAGATTGCACTGCTTCCTTTTGTCGCAGAATAAAAGGAAAGGATACGTTTGTATTCCTAAAATTAAAGATATCTTATTATGTTAGGTTTTTTGGCGAAAATATTGTTTCTTGTCTTGATTACAGCCTATATGGTTGGAGAAGGACTTTTTTTCTTTGTCCCTCTGATTTCAGTTGCACTTATTGGACCAACAGTGGCAAGAGGTTCTCGTAAACGTACGTTCCTATTATGTGTTGCATTAGCATTTGGAATTGTTTTAGGAGCAGAAATAGAAGAATTAACATGGGAATATGAAATTATTCTGATTAGCTTAGCAACCTTTATTGGAAGTGCAATGCTGAGTATCTCCTTAGGACTTGCATTAAGAAGATATTCATGGGCTCATTGCCTGATTCTTACCACGGGTGTCATATTTCTCCTCTTTACATGTGTAACTATGCTATTTTGGCAAGAGTTGAGAAAAGACATTTCAATTTCGGTCAATGCGAGAATAGCCGAGATAAACAATTTAAGTAAAGAACAAGCGGATAGTATGCCACCTTCCTCTACGACCTTTATCGAAGGGTTAAAGTATCTTGATTATCATTGGGAAGATTTCCATTTAGGACTGATGTTTGGACAAAGCCTATTATTATCATTGATAATATTGGGTCTTATAATAGCACGGTTACGAACCTTCCCATGTGAAGATGGCTTAAACTGTTGGGAAAATCCCAATTTAGGTACCTTTGCTCAGATTCGACCGACAGATTATCTGGTTTGGCTGGCAATTTTATCTGCAATTGTCATAATCTACGACCAACATTATGGAATAGGTGAGATTCCACGAATTATTGTACGCAATTTAGCAGTAGGTTTAAGCTTTGTTTATTGGCTAAATGGGCTAAGTATTCTTGTATTTTGCGCCTCGCTATTCCAATGGAATATTGTGATTACATTGATTATTGTTGTTTTTGTTTTCGGTATTTGGGGTTTTCCACTCCTTGCCACTGTAGGCTTTTTTGATACATGGTGGGAATTCCGAAATGTGTTGTCACAACTTTACAATCGGATGAATCCAAAAATAATAGCATGAATATAAATAAATAATTAAGAATAATTAATAAACTCTAATATTCGGGAGAAAGACTATGAAAGTGATACTATGTCGCGACATTGAGAAGTTAGGAAAGGTCGGAGAAACTGTAAATGTTGCCGATGGTTTTGCTCGCAACTATCTTATTCCGCGCAAATTAGCTGTATCTGTGCAGTCCGCATCTGCTGCTGAAATCAAGCATCATTTTGAAATTATTCAGAGGCGTGAAACAAAACGGAAAGCACAGATGGAGTCGGTAGCTAAACAGTTAAATGCCATTACAATCGAGTTCAAAATGCGAGCTGGAGATGAGGATAAACTGTTTGGCTCTGTAACGTCCGCAATGATTGCAGAAGAACTCCATAAAATGCATTTTGACATTGACCGCAAACAGATTGTTCTTGAAGAGCCCATAAAAACATTAGGTATCTTCTGTGTCCCAGTAAAATTAGGAAGTGGCGTTACTGCGGAATTGAAGGTTTGGGTAAGCCAGCTTACGGATGAAAATTCGACAGAGAATAATGAAGGTTAATTGATATGTCATCGTCTCGGAAAAAATTAAGCAACATTGAAAAACTTCCGGGACTGATTGACCGTGAGCCCCCAAAGTCGATAGAAGCAGAACGGTATGTATTGGGGGCAATACTTTTAAATGCGGAAGCATTTAAAGAAGCCTTAGATGTTTTCGGGTTCAACACAGAAGGGTTATTTTATTATACTCCGCATCAAATAATATTTGATGCTATGATAGAAATCCATGAGAAGAAGAAACCCGACGTTCATGCTGTAATTAGTCATCTCGAGTCTAAAAAACAATTAACAGATGCAGGTGGTGCTTCGTATATCACCGAATTAATGAGTTCTGTAACAACCTCCGCAAATATTACTTACTATGCAAGTATTGTTCTCGAAATGGCAATGTTACGACGCCTGATTGAACGGTGCAGTTATATTATTGGCAGAGCGTATGAAGCACAGACGCCCGTTAAGGAACTGGTAGACCACGCAGAAAGTGAAATCTTTACTATTGCTGCACAACGGAAAATTAATCCCATCTTTTCGTTTAAAGATATTGTACAACCTATCGTAAAAGGGCTTGAAGACCGAATTAAAAAAGGAGAGGTAATTACAGGTATACCAACAGGTTTTGATATTCTTGACTATTATCTCTGTGGTTTGCAACCTTCGGAAATGATTGTCCTTGCAGCTCGACCTTCCGTAGGAAAAACAGCATTTGCATTAAATATCGCAAAAAACGTAGCATCCCAACAGGATAAGGATGGCAACCCCTACGGCGTGTTAATCTTTAGTTTGGAGATGGCGAAGGAGCAGTTAATCCAACGATTAATTTGCATGGTTGGGAGAATAGATGGGCAGTTTTTGCGTAAAACAAATCTGGCGAAGGATTCATTAGCCCATATTATTGAGGCTGGAGGGCAATTAGCAGATTCGTATATTTATGTAGATGACACACCAAGTATAAATATTATGGAACTCCGTTCAAAAGCGCGACGTCATTTATTACAACATCCCGAAGTTAAACTTATTATTATTGATTATCTACAATTAATGAGTGTGGCAAACCGTGGCGAAAATCGACAGGTAGAAATTGCAGAAATTTCACGACAAATTAAAGGTTTGGCACGTGAGTTAGGTATACCTATCCTTACATTATGCCAATTAAGTCGTGAGGCTGAAAGAGAGTCAGCGATACCAAAGCTTTCCCATCTGCGGGAATCTGGTGCTATCGAACAGGATGCTGATGTTGTGCTCTTTTTACATCACGGAAAACAGGAAAAAAAAGGTGAAAAAGAGGCTGATAAAAAGAAGGTTAAAGACCCTGTAAACATTCAGCTGGATATTGCAAAACAACGAAACGGACCAATAGGGTCTATTCATTTAGCATTTTACCGTAGGTATCAGTTGTTTTCCCCGATAAGTGATGTAGATGAGTCAAGTGCTCCTGATTCATCCTCAAAACAATATGCAGAGGAAGAGGAGAGTCCATTTTAAGTAAAATAACTATGAAAACACTATAAGGAGAATAACTATGTTTAAGGGTTCATGGGTCGCATTAGTAACACCATTTAAGGAAAATTTTGAAGTAGATTTTGATGCATACGGTAAGTTAGTAGATTTTCATATTCAGCAGGGAACGCATGGTTTAGTCCCTTGTGGTTGTACTGGTGAAGCGGCTACGTTATCCCATGAAGAACAAAAAGAATGTATTCGTTTTGTGGTAGAACGGGTCGCAGGTAGGCTTCCTATAGTCGCAGGAACAGGGTCAAATAATACTGCAGAAGCCATCGATTTAACCCGCTATGCCAAAGAGGTTGGATGTGATGGTGCTTTATTAATCACCCCATACTATAATAAACCTACACAAGCAGGGCTTATTGCTCATTATCATGCCATTGCCAAAGAGGTAGATATACCTATTGTGCTTTATAATGTGCCAAGTAGAACAGGAATTAAACTGGAAGCTGAAACAGTGGCAGAGTTAAATAAAGTGCCAAATATTGTGTGTATTAAAGAAGCTGGCGGTAGCGTTGACCAAGTTTCTCAAATTCTTTCGCTATGCGATATTACTGTCTTGTCAGGTGATGACAGTCTCACTCTGCCCATGATGTCTGTAGGTGCAATGGGTGTTATCTCTGTCGCTGCAAATGTTGTCCCTGCAGAGATTGCCCACATGTGCACCCTTGCTTTAGAAGGAAACTATGCCAAAGCACGTGAAATACATTATCGGTGCATGCCGTTATTCAAAGCATTATTCTATGAAACCAATCCTATGCCTGTAAAAGCAGTATTAGCACGGATGGGTATGATTAAGAACATCCTACGTCTGCCCTTAGTACCTATGAGTGAACCCCAATACAAACGGCTTGAACAGGTATTACAAAAACTCAACCTTATTTAGTCTTAACTAAATATACTACGAGAAGTTCGTCATCATAGCAACAAAGAAAGCATCACCAATTAAGTCAGAAGACACTTTTTCCCATTTTTTGTCCTATCCTGAAGTGTTAGTTTTTCGTTGATACAAGGTGACACTCAAACCACTGAAAATCTTAAATTCCTTTCTTTCCCAGTTTTCATTAAGATATTTCCGAATAGGTTCTGTATGTGGCTTGTATTCAAAAGTAATACCATGTGATTCCAGAAACCACAGACGGTTATATTTCCTTGTTGCCTGTTCAATCGGAACGGGTAATAACCCATGATGTTGTAACAGTGTTGGATTGCCAAATGTATCGATATGCACCTGAACATCAATAGCACTCATACCTACCCGACATTGAGGATAATCCTCTAAATAGTGCCTCATAGAAGGAGCCATAAAATGACTCGGGTAAATAATAATATCTCCTTCTTGAAAATGTTCTCGAACCCACTTTCCTACACTTCGAAAATCAACCTTATGATAAACACCCAGTCGATGCATATCTACAGGATGCAACCGCTGATTATAAAAATCCAGCAAACATGAACTGGTAAGAAGAATAAAAATAAATAAAACTGCCCCTCGGACTGCATTGTATCTTAGCCCATGGATTCCTTTTGCGATTGCAAACAAAGCAACAACCCCTGAAAAAATAAACAATCGGTGTTCATAAAAGGAAAAATGCCTTGCCCCCCAGAAAAAAACATTTATAAAGATAGGAACAAGACTCATTAGAAAGACATAAAACCCTTGTTCAGGTTGATTACGGTATGCCCATAAGCCATATACAAATAAGAACAAGGACAGGCAAAATAATATCCAGTAAACAGTCGTGTCCGATGTATACCCAGCAAAAAAGTTTTTCCACGTGATAAGTCCTGTCTTTATTGTCGGGTTTGGGTACCACACATAACGGATGTTCGATACAATTTGGTGAAACTCCCACGCAAGATATAAAGCAGGCAAGACAAATATGCCCGCGACTACATTGGTCCAGAACCACTTTCGAAACAAATTGCGTCTACCTAAACCCATAAGAACAAGGATAAATAAATTCGTAATAAAAATTGTCCACACACTAAAATAATGGGAATACATCAGCAGGACAAAAATACAACCTAATCCAATCCAGTCCTTCCATCCATTCTTTGAAAGAATACGAAATAGGAAAAGAAGACCTAATAAATTTAACAACACATAAAAGGAATAAATTCGCAATTCTTGTGCATAATAAATCTGAAAAGGTGAAATAACAAATAACAACGTTGCTATAACCACCGCTATCGGTCTGTCCAGCATCCATTTCGAAACTCGGTAAAACACAATAACGGACAAGATACTCCAAAAACAGGGAAGCAATCGCCATGCAAAATCATCCCAAACAGAATACAACTCCCAAAATCGAATGGCTCCAAGTATATGCCCCCATATAAATGTAAGTAATGGGTTCATAGGCGGTTCATTATTTAACATTGGCGAGAGGAAACTAAGTTTGTTATCCACCAGTTTACTTAACTGAATAGAGGCACACTCGTCATACCATAAACTCCATGTGCCTAATCTATATAGACGCAAAAAAACTGCTAACGGGAAAAGGGCACTCCAAAAAAAATATGAAGTCACTTTCCATTTCAATTTTTCCAGTTGTTCCTGTCTTATCTCTTCTTTTGTTCGAATCATATTTATAATTCCATGATATTATTTCTGGTTACACTTGTGTTTCTCATTATAATTAGTTAGTTATTACAGATAAACATAATGATAAGATAACTAAAAAGGATATACATTTTCACATTAGCATGAATTCCACAATATCAAATAATCACCCAACAACAGGATTATCTCCATGTTATATTGGCGTTTCTGGTTGGTCGTATGAAGATTGGAAAGGGACTGTTTTTCCATTAACATTGCCAAAGACCACACATCCTATCCGCTACCTTGCACAGTGGATTAATTGTATTGAGATAAACGTTACTTATTATCGACTTATAAACCCATCCATGAGTAAAAACTGGGTAAAACAAGTTGAGGGCGATAAAGACTTTTTATTCACAGTAAAACTGTGGAATAAGTTCACCCATGAAAAAAAGGAGCATTTAGAACCTCAAGATATAGACTCCTTTGTTCACTCTATTGAACCAATATTAAATGCGAATAAGTTAGGTTGTATTCTCATTCAATTTCCATACCGTTTTCATCGCACTCCTGAAAACAGAAAATACCTCGCTGAACTTATCTCGTCTCTCTATACCTTACCAGTTGCGGTAGAGTTCCGCCATAAATCGTGGTTTCATCCACAGGTTTTAGCAGGTTTTCGACAACGAGCCATAGCCTTCTGTAATATAGACCAACCTTTAGTAGATTCCTATTGTCTACCACCTACTGAGGAAGTAACTGCTGAATTTGCTTATGTTCGTTTCCACGGTAGAAATGCAGAACATTGGTTTTCAGAAGAATCCAGCCGTGATGAAAGATATAACTACCTTTATAGTGAACAGGAATTAGACCCATGGGTTGAGCGAATTCAAAATATACGAACCAAAGCCAAGCGTGTGTTCATTCTAATGAATAATCACTTTGCAGGGAAAGCCTTGATTAATGCAATTCAACTTCGTGAAAAATTAGGTTATCCCGTCTCCACTCCAATACCTTATGAATTACAACAAATTATAGACAAAGAGAAAAAGTAATCCCTATTTGTATTCTTTAAACATCCCATAGGAATACACACCAAAGAAACAGGTGTTATACATCTTGTAAGCATTACAGTTTTAATTGTATTATAAAACCTACCCTTTAATACATGAGTGAAATTAGATGCTGATAACAAATCTTATAAAATCCTTAAATAGGATGTTTGGGTTATTTAACCCATCCTTAGCACCCCATTTAGCACAAGTTACATATCTAAGTAAAAAAATCGGCGAACATTTAGAATTATCTCCTCAATCCATTCAAGACTTGGTTGTTGCTTCATCTATACATGATGTTGGTTTACTTTCATTATCGCAAAAAGAAAGTTACCTATTATTAGAAGAGAATTTCCCAGCAACCCATTCCTTGACTGTGTTTTTATTATTCAATAAAATTCCTTTTTTTAGCCAACCTTCACGGATTGTCAAGTATCATCATGTAAATTACAACGATTCAGAGAATAGTCTGGAAAAACAGTATCCTGATAAACAACCAATACCGATTGAGAGTTTCATAATAAGATTAGCAGATAGAATTGCGGTTCATATTAATCCAACACAACCTATTTTAGAGCAGATAGAAAATATTTACCAATACATTGAGACAAAAAAGGACATCTTTCATCCAGAGGTCTTGAATGTTTTTTATTCGATATTAAAGAAAAGAGACTACCTATGGCTTGATTTAGTATCCGTCCCCCCAGAAATATTGTTAGAAAGGATATTGCAGGATAACATTACGTATATCCCCGAGAATGAAATATTTTTAAAGGTAGCTGAGGTTATAGGGCATCTTATTGACTTTAAAAGCCAGTTCACAGCCAGTCATAGTTATTGTGTTGCAGAGATATCATCTTGGTTATTTCATACAAATACACCTCCAGCCAATGAAAAATGCAATTACATCAGAGAAGTAGGTTTTCTCCATGATATCGGCAAATTAGGAATTCCTATTGAGATACTTGAAAAACCAGGCAAGGTAAATTCACAAGAATGGAACATAATGCGTTCTCATGCTTACTATAGCCACATCGCATTGGAAACTATGTATGGTGATTATCCTTGCCTTAGATATGCCCCATACCACCATGAAAAGTTAGATGGTTCTGGTTATCCCTTCGGATTGAAAGAGGATGATATTCATATAATTGCACGGACTATATCCATAGCCGATGTTTTTACAGCGATAACCGAAAAGAGACCTTACCGTGCAGAGTTGTCTGAAAATGAAGTGGTCGGTATTATGAAGCCTATGGCAAATGCAAAAAAATTAGATAAGGATATTGTAGACTTTATTCTTACTCACTTTAAGGAAGCAAAGGAACGACGGGACGAAGCAGAATTTATAGCAAGGCAAACGTACAATAGCATTAGGGATAACATAAAAAAATACTACGAATTAGAAGTAAAAAAAGAGATATAAGAGAGACACTACTAAAAAGCATCTACTCTATGCCCCTAATTAAGTTCCAATTTTAATGATCTTTACCAAAAATTAACAAGAAAAATATATTGTTGTTTTGATATAATAAAAAATAAAGGGTTAATATGAACTCTTCTGCACCGAATATCATTCCTTCCGATGTTGAGGAGAGATTTGCGTCTTTATCGGAATATCTTAAATCGGCAGGAATGAATGAAAAGGACATCCGTAGAATACAAAAAGCATTTGATTTAGCCCAGCATGCCCACGAGGGACAAAAACGCCTTTCTGGAGAACCCTACATTATTCACCCTATCGAAGTGGCGAAACTTCTCTCAGAATTAGGTCTGGATGCCAGTACTATAATGGCAGGCTTACTTCATGATGTCTTTGAGGATACGTCACTATCTCGTGAAGAGCTCGAAAAGGAAATGGGAAGAGCAGTACTACACATCATTGAAGGGGTTACCGCCGTTTCAAAACAACAAATGAAAGCCGTCCTCCGTGAAAATGAGAAAATCCGCAAGTTGGCAACCTTACGCAAGTTACTAATAGCGAGTGTGCGTGATGTTCGGGTGTTATTAGTAAAATTGGCTGACCGCCTACATAATATGCGGACTATCCAATACTTATCAGATGAGGCTCAAACCCGAATTGCTCAGGAAACAATGAACATTTATGCTCCTGTTGCACATCGCCTTGGAATCTACCGATGGAAAATGGAATTAGAAGACCTTTCTTTTGCTGTTCTTTTACCTGTAGAGTATGAATGTCTCAAACAACGAATTGCTAAAACCCAACAGGAACGTGAAAGGGAAATAAAAGAGCTTATCGCTTATATGCAAACAGAATTGCAGAGACTTGGTATCAAGGCACGTATTTTAGGCAGGCCAAAACATCTATATAGCACCTACCGAAAAATGCAACGACAACAAATCCCCTTGGAACGGGTAATGGACTTATACGCAATACGGGTCATTGTCTCTACAGTTGAGGAATGTTATAGCGTGCTGGATATTGCCCATCAGTTAGGGAATCTAATTCCTGAACGGTTCCGCGACCATATAAAAAAACCCAGAAGTAATGGCTACCGTTCTCTCCATACCACCGTATTCATTCCCCGTAAATATCCCTTAGAAATTCAAATTCGCACTGAGGAGATGGACCGTGAAGCAGAATTTGGTATCGCAGCACACTGGTTCTACAAAGAAGGAGGGATTATAGATGATGCACGATTACAACGTCATATCGA
>JAIWNQ010000095.1 GCA_020216745.1 Candidatus Hydrogenedens sp. | reverse complement strand
CAAAGTAGCCCACAATCACTACGTATAGATAATATTGATTTGCGGAGACATCCTTTAGAAGAAAAAGTGAGTGCAGATATGGATATTACACGGATTATCACCGCAGGAATGAGCGGTGATATAACTACCACTTCCGATACTATTGAACTCAGCCTTGACCCAGTTGATTGGAACTGCTCTGGTGGCTCTCTCACTCCACAACAGGACGCTGAGAAAAAAACCACATGCCTCATTGCAGAGGCATCCCAAGACACCATGGAACTGGCATTTGTTCGCTCTTTTAAACCTGGAGAGAAATGGCTACTCGAAATAGATATTGCAGTAAAAGGAAACGCCTGGCTCACTCTTTCCTCTCCTGACAATATAACTTTTGATGGTAAAGAAACATTAAAAAATGATGGCAAAAAATATCACTATAAAATAAGCATGACCTTGCCTAAAATTAAAAATGATAGAATACGGATTCGGATTCCCCATCTTATTGTAAAAGGAAATGGCAGTAAAATTTATATCTATAACGGAAAAATAACGAAAGTAGGATGATGAAGATAACAGATAAAAAACGTATCTGGAATTGGATTGAAATCAGTATATGTATTTTAACCCTTTTCGTTATTTCTCAGATAGTATTAAATTTTCTTTTCGACCCCACAGAAACCCGTAGACAATCCCTTACACGCGATTTAGAAACAATACCTACAACAAGTCGCACATCAGATATGTCTACCACAGATATCGATACGTGGGGACAGACTATCATTGATAAAAAAGATTTATGGAAACCATTGGTTCCACCTCCACCACCTCCACCACCTCCACCCCCACCACCTCCAAAGAAGCCTGATATATCGCAAATATTACAGGGGGTCAAAGCATCTCGACAACAAATCGGACAAAAAATAAAAATATTTACTCCCGAAGAACCGAGAGGAATCCTCGTAGGTGTTGGCGATGTTGTCAAAGGTTGTAAGGTGCAATCTTTTGACCGCAACACCGTAACATTTGTCTTTTTCTGGGAAGAAGGAAAGGAAGAAATTCCATATACAATAAATCGTGAATAATCCTGTCTTGTTTAATCACATGAAGTCAATGTATGATACATACGAAAGAAAAAAATATATGAAACTGTGAAGCAAGGTTAAAAGATATGAAACCAACACAAATCAATGTTGTTTCTGAACCAAAAAAGAATACCCATTATTACAAACCACTTAAAATGATTTTTCACCATCTGTTCTGTTTTATCATGATATTATTAATGATAGTCCCACCTGCAGTGCCTCAGGGACAATCGCCAACAAGCCCTGTATCTCGTCCATCCACAAGAAGTTCAAAAACACCTTCTTCCTCTGTTCGTGGGCAAGGAACACGATTCAAACTAAATGACCAATCATCCTCCTTTGGTGGGGGAATGCAACAACAAGAGCCACTATTACGGAGTAGAAGTACTACAAAAACAGAAGAACAAAAAAAACCAGAAGGCAAAAAAGAAACAACCGAAAAAAAACCATCTGAAGAAGAAACATCATCCACTGAAAAACAGCCTTCTAGAACAAGGACAATTACACGACAATCTAACACACCACAAGAGACGGTAAAAACTCAGACGCCTACAGCCCCAGCGATGCCTACCGCAGGGGGAACAACAGGAATCGCAGGACAGACACCACCAGGACCAAGAATGCCATCTATGATTTCAGGTGGAGGAACTACTGCAACAGGTGTAGGCCAAGCAGGAACAGCCCCAGGATTTAAAGGATTATTATCAGGCATTGGTAAAGCATTAGGCACCCAACCAGGTACCACAGCAGGTCAAGGCTTCTTCGATATACTATTTAGCCGAAAATTGGAATATAGCGAGCTACCAGATGAAGGTGAACCATTAACATTACCAGGACCTATGACCGCAGGCGAATTTTTAGAAGCCATTCACCTCGCAACAAATTGGAACATCATTGTATCCGAATCAGCAAAAGATGTCCAGATGAATTTCTGGCTCGTTGAGAAAAAACCAAAAGAAGCTTTGGAAGTCCTGAAATTCCATGACCTTTTCTATGACTATGATAAAAATACCAATTTCTTAAGAGTTTATACAAAAGAAGAATGGTTATTAAAAAATTTCGGCGACCTAAAACCACATGAATTTAAAATCAAACATGCAGATGTTTCATACATGGAAGCTATCCTCTCATCGCTCCTCTCAGGCATAGGCAAAATGATAACCGATACACGAACAGGAATTATCTATGTATGGGACATTGATGACAATCTAAAACAGATGGAAAAAACTGTCCAAGAATTAGACATTCCACTGGAAAAGAAAATGTTTACAATCAAGCATGCGGAGGTTGCTGATGTCGAATCAGTCTTATCTTCTATGTTATCTCCGAACGGCAGTCTCTTAGTGGACACAAGAAGTGGACAAATTTTCGTGTGGGATATCCCAACTTCATTGCAAAAAATGGACGATGTGGTAGCTCGCCTCGATATTCCAATGGAAACTCGCACATTTGTATCTCAATATGTAAACGTGGAAGATATTGCGGATTCGCTGGAATCGTTAATCTCACAACGCGGGGTCGTTCAGGTTGACCCACGAACAAATACAATTATTGTTACCGACTTACCTTCACGATTAGACAGAATTGCCGAATTTATCAAAACATTAGACATAAAACTTGAAACACGCACCTGGGTAATAAAATATGCAGATATTGACTTTATCGCAGACCAGATTGAAAATTTAGTCCCAGCAGAAATGGGACAAATTGTTGTTGATGATATGACACATCAAATTACTGTGACTGCTTTACCCAGCCGTATTAATGAGATTGACGAATTAATAAAAACATGGGATATTAAACGGAAGCAAGTGCTAATCGAAGCTTTCATAGTTGAAATGGATACCGAGGTAGAACGGTCATTAGGTATTAACTGGTCTTACTACGGAACATCAGGTAATGTACCTATTGTCCTCCATGGTGGGTCGGGTGTTAAAGATATTGCCTCCCCATCAGGAAGCGGAGAGTCTATGAGCGTCGGGCAATTACCTTCAATTATACCTCGTTTTAGCGAATTAACTTTAGATAGTAGTGGTAACATTACCCGCCAGCAAATACAAACCCTACAGGGCAAACCAGCCATCGACCGATTCCTCGGCAATAACCTCGCAGTGGCACTAAACTACTTAGACCGACAAAATAAAGCAACTATCCTCTCCTCACCTCGTGTAGTTGTGCAGGATGGAGAGGAAGCTATCTTTGAAAATGCAACCCGTGTCCCATATATTTCAGGCACTGCAGGCTACCCTTCCTCATATTACTATCGACAAACAAATACCAATCAGAATCAAAACACAGTTTATAACAATCCATATTATGGTGGTTATCCTTATTATGGTGGTTACTACGGTGGATATAATCGTGTCGAATTTATTGATGTCGGAACAATTTTATCCGTAGTACCACGAATTACCGAAGACAACAACATCCTTTTAGATATTAGTGCAGAAGATAGCTCCTACAAAGATAAAGAAATCAAAGCGTATGACCAAACCTCAACAGTCCCCGAAAAGACTATTCGCCATGCAGAAACACAACTACGTGTTCACACTGGCGAAACAGTAGTTTTAGGTGGGTTAAGACGTAGTCGGAGCTCCAACCTTGTAACGAAAACTCCCTTACTCGGTGATATACCTTTATTAGGCAAACTCTTCCGTAACCCATCACGAACAGCACGAAATGATAACCTCCTTATATTTATCACCATAACTATTGTTGACGAATTCACACACCCCGAAGCCGAGATGCTTACTCGTGCGGAAGATAAAATCTCCGAAGATGTCCGTTATGAATCACGAAATATGTGGGGTAAACTCCATGAACAAATGTATCCCGACCGAAAATCAGAAATACGAATTTCAATCGGTAACAATGGAACTATTTTTATGGGTGGACAAAAAGTTAACCTCAACGAACTGCCCCAGATTCTCGAACAAGAGAAAACTAAAGGGAAAAAGGCTGTCTTATTAAGAAAAGCATTACGAGCACCAGATGCCCTTGTAAATGATGTAAAATCTATTGCTGAAAAAGCCAACCTGAAAATAGAATATGACGAAGCAAATGAACCTGTTGTGGCATTACCCAATCCACTTATACCCGATGACAACTCATCCGCTTCTATTCAACCATTAGAACCACAACAAACACCTGAGGAACAAAAATAATCACAAGAGTATCAACACTCTTATAAAAATCAACAATAAATCTTTCCTACGAAATATGTCATTTTCATATTGATACTATTATCTTACCTATTTTCCCAATTCTAAGCAATAGTTGAAAATGGAAGGGAAAAACAAGTATAAATTATTCCTCAGCAATAAAAAACAGGAGCCATATCCATGAGCGAAATTGCTATGCTAAAATATCATATTAATGCAGGAGGAATAATAGCATTACCAGATTACGTTGATAAAGAAATTCAAGAACGAATACAACAAGGAACACTAATCGGAGCAGATTTGAGAAGGAAAAATTTACGGGGCGTGTGGCTGGCAGGGATAAATCTTGAAGGAGCCGATTTATCAGGGGCAGATTTAGAATTTGTTGTATTGAGCAACGCACGACTCCACAAATGCAATTTAGAAAAAGCAAACCTAAAACGAGCAAACTTAATAGGTGCTGACCTGACCGAAGCAAACTTGAAAGATGCAGATTTATACTATGCACGACTGACCAGTGCAAACCTACAAAAAGCAAATCTGCAAGGTGCAAACTTACAACGGACAATACTCCGTTGTGCCGATTTATCTTATACCATCCTTACAAATGCCCGTGGTGAACCTATTATCGACCGAACAAAGATGGAAGGGATAATTTCATGATAGTATATCATTTCTGCACCTCTATCAATGAAGCAAACGCTTACATACTAATCGACCCAGAAACCAAACAGGCATTACTCATCGATGTTCCAGAATGGACACCCATGATGGAACAGGTATTAGTAGAACAACAAGCCCAATTGAAAGGAGTCTTTATTACTCATGAACATTATGACCATATATCAGGATTACAAAAATTAAGACAACGTTACAACGGACTAAAACAATACCCCGAAAAAGATTTCTTTCATAATACAAACATGAATAAAACCGCAACTTTAAAATTAGGTGATTATGAAGGTCAAATAATATCACTTCCTGGCCATACACCAGAGAGCGTAGGACTTTATATCGACGGAATAATATTCACTGGCGACGCATTATTTGCTGGTTCTGTCGGCGGAACCATTAGTTCCTTACAGGCAAAACAGCAAATCGAAGCCATTAAAACAAAAATTCTAACCTTGCCTGAAAACACCCTCATTTTTCCTGGGCATGGTCCCATAACATCAGTCAGCACCGAAAAAAAATACAACCCTTTCCTACAATCATAATTCCAATTACTATTTACCCCCTTAAACATTATGTACTCACATGTACTTAATCTATAACTGTAATGGCTCCATTTCCTCTAAGGCTTTACGAATTTCATGCAGGTCAGATGAAGTCAGTTTAACGGAACCTGCACGAGCGTTCTCTTCAACCTGCGATTCGTTACGTGCCCCAACCAATGCACTCGTAATCCCTGGTTGATGAACTGTCCAAGCAATGAATAATTGCCCAAGCGTAATACCATACCCTTCTGCAATCGGTTTAACTCGTTCAAGCATATTAAGAACACGTCGACGATTCACAGTAGAAAACATCGCTTTATCCCTCCGCAAATCTCCCTGCGGAAATTCCCTGTCAAGAGTTACCTTTCCTGTAAGTAACCCTTGAGCGATAGGACTATAGGCTAATACCGAAATGTTGTTCTCTTGACAAAAAGGTAAAATTTCCACTTCTATTTCCCGCTCTAATGCATTATATTTTGGCTGGTTGCTTTCAATCCGTCCCTTCTTTAGACAAGTCCGCATCATTTCCACAGTAAAATTGCTCACCCCGATATACCGTATTTTGCCTTCTTTTTGTAATGAAAGCAGTGCAGACATCGTATCATCTAACGGCGTGGTTTTATCAGGCCAATGACACTGATAAAGGTCAATCACATCTACTTTGAGACGACGAAGGCTATTCTCACATTCTTTCCGTATCGAGGCAGGGCGTAGATTCTTATAGACCTTAAGCGGATTCCCATTTCGGTCGGTCGTATCAAAGAAAAATTCACCTTCATCAACATCCCAACGGAGACCACATTTCGTCGCAATAAAAACCTGATCCCTTCTATCATGAATCGCTTCACCGACAACTGTCTCGCTGTGGCCAAAACCGTAGATAGGCGCGGTATCAATACACGTAACACCAAGGTCAATAGCACGCTGTATCGCACGTTTTGCTTGTTCATCATCTGTACCACCCCAAAGCCACCCACCAATTGCCCACGCACCAAAAGAAACCACAGGAATCCTCACATTGGTTGTACCAAGTGGTTTATATTCCATAATATTCCTCCTTATCTAAAATTTACTTAATCTAAAACAATAATTATTTGTTTTTTATTTTAACGTATTACACCCAGAAAAGAAAATTAATATTTTGTTATTAAATACAGATTAATTTAGAATAAATAACATAGTAAAACTAAACCAGGATAAGGATGAATACTATGGTTGCAAAAAGATTTATGTCAGTATTGGCTATATTTTTATGTTATGGAACAATCCAATTTCATGGAGTGTATGCAGATATGAATAACGAAATAACAACAGAATATTATCGATTGGTTCTTAACCCTACAACAGGGGACATAGAATCATTACAAAGTGAAGGGCAGGAATTAATATTCCCTCCAAGTCAATCACGTGGTTTATTTACGATTCGACTACGGGATGATAATGGAACTGCAACAGATTTAAGTTCATTAAAATGTTCATCAATTCAACTTTCTCGTGAAGAAACAGACCAGGAAATAAAGTTAAAAATAAAATATACTCAGTTAGAAGGCAAGCCCATCTCTGCTACGGTATTCGTTCTATGTCCAAAACATTCCCGTTTCACCTATTGGACTATCAACATCAAAAATGAGACGGGTTTATGGCTTGAACATATAGACTTTCCAGTGGTAGTCGTTCCTGATAACTTGCCAAACTCTGGAGGCGACGCACGTCTTTTCTGGCCTGGAGGTGAAGGTGTAGTCGTTGAGGATTCTAATTTGCGAGAAAAAAGCTGGCTTCGTTGGCAACCAATTGAACATCCGACAATGGGCTGGAACGGTGTCTATCCAGGACCTGCCCAAATGCAATTCATGGCATACTATACACCTCGTGCTGGTTTATATTTCTCTGCACATGACCCTCAGGGAACACCCAAAGGAGTTGAATTTCATAAACACCCATTAGGTGGAATTTACCTCGATTTCCGATTATATCCTGGCCCTGTCTGTGAACCAGATTATACATTGCCTTATCCGATGGTACTCGGCGTCTTCAAGGGGGATTGGCATGACTCGGCAGAGATATACCGCAATTGGTGGGAAACATCAACAATGTATAAACCACCAAAGCTGGAAGATAATCCAGTTATTCCTGACTGGTATTACAAATCACCGATTATCGTTATGTATCCTGTCCGTGGTCAGCGAGATTTAGGCGTAGAAATGACACCTAATCCTGAATATTATCCTTACACGAATGCCCTGCCTATTTTACAAAAATTAGCATCAGACTTAGAATCCTCGATAATGGCACTATTAATGCACTGGGAAAGCAGTGCACCATGGGCACCACCCTATGTCTGGCCTCCCTATGGCGACTTCGAAGATTTCTGTCGGTTCCGAGATGCACTCCATAAATCAGGTGATTTAATTGGTTTATATGCAAGTGGTTCCGCCTACACAATAAAGAGTAACACCGACCCAACATACGATATGACAAAAGAGTTTCAAGAAAAGCGGGTTATCCAATATGTCACCTACGCACCTGATGGCAAACCTGCTGAGAACGGTGTATGTGCAGGACCAAATGCCCAGCGAATTGGTTATGACCTCTGTCCAGCAACTGAATGGGTGAAACAAGTGGTCGTTAACGAAATCACAAAAATAATTCCACATAATATTGACTATCTTCAATATTTCGACCAGAACTTAGGTGGCAACTGTTACCGCTGTTATGCTCGACATCATGGACATCCACCGGGTCCAGGATTATGGCAAACAGAAGCCATGAAAGACTTATATCGCCGTATCTGGGAACAAATACACCAGCATGGCTCAAAAATGCTTATTGGTTGTGAAGCAAATTCGGCAGAGCCATTTATCCCGTATCTATTATTCAATGATAGTCGGTCCTATCTAAACTTCGCTATCGGAATACCTGTTCCTGCATACGGATATATCTTCCATGAATACTTAAACAACTTCATGGGTAACCAAAATGGCACAAGTCATTTCGTTGATGAAGAAAAAAGTCCATATAACCTCCACCAACGAGTTGCAATATCGTTTATTCAAGGTGACATGCTGAGCATCAACCTAAGGCAAGGAGGAAAAATCGCATGGGAATGGAGTTCTGCACCATGGGATAAAGGACCCAACCACGAACAAATTTTAACCTTAATACGCAACCTAAATAAATGGCGAACAGGAAAAGGTAACAAATACCTGTTTTTCGGCAAAATGTTAAAGCCTTTTGAATACGGTGGAGACAAAGATGTACCCCTGATTACACCACGTGGTGACATTATCCATTTCCGCTCCATACTTGCTTCTCGGTGGATGTATAAAGACCAAACAGCAATGTTCCTGGTAAACTATCTCCCAGAACCACAAACCGCATCTATAAATTTACCCGATGCATATCACACCAATTGCTCATTACATCTAACCCCGTCTCAGGATAGCGAAGCCAAACCCTTACCTGAAAACCAAAATACAATAGAAATTCCTCCCCTCTCAGCCATCATGTTAGAATGGAATAAATAGACATACGTACGCTTATCATATTTCTTTGAAAAAGGTTTAATACGTGAATATAAAAGAAAACACAAAGTTATAATTTGGATTTTAGATGATGTCGAAAAAAAAGGAATGTATAATTGTAATATTACTAATTTTTATTGTATCTTGTAAAAGTATAAATGTGTCGGAGGCAGATGTGAAGAATATCCCTATTGTTTTTCCTGAATCAGTAAATCAATGGAGTTTAGTCAAGCCCATTCCTGACCAATATACCGCAGATAATCTTTACGATTACATTGATGGAAATGCGGAGGTCTATCGCTCATTAGGGGTTAAAGAAGTTTTTGCTTACCGATGGTCTCGTCCAAAGGAAGCAGATATTATCGTAGATATTTTTGATATGGGCGATTCCAACGGTGCGTATGGAGCATACCATAATGACATCCGCGACCAAAAAGAAATCGGCATCGGGGCAGAATCGGAATATATGAACAATTCCCTTGCCTTCTGGAAAAGCAAATACTTTATCTGCATCACAGGTATGGGAGATTCTCACGAATTAAACCAAACCATTTTAGAATTAGGAAAATGTATCGACCGCCAAATCCCAGATAAAGGCAATCCACCTAAGATTATACATGTGCTCCCTGATAAAGGCTTGATGAAAAGTCACATCCACTACTTTAAAGATTTCAACCTCTTAAATGTCCATTACTTTATTTCAAATGAGAACATTTTAGGTATTGATAACGGATGTGAGGGTGTGTTAGTTCGATATTCACTTCCCGAATCTCAAGAGCAGTTTAATGTGATTATTATCAAGTACCCAAAAAAGGAACGTGCCAAAATAATTGCTAAAAATCTAAAAGAAATATTAGAACAATCGAAAGAATTCCCAACTCAAGAAAAAGCATCTGGTATTTGGGAATTTAAATCAATACTGATACATCAAAAGAAGAATTATCTTATCCTCATTATAGACTGGCAAAAAAAGGAAATTGGTGATTTGTATTTAAATCAAATTATTAATAAAATAGAATAATACGATAGGAGCCTAAAAC
>JAIWNQ010000108.1 GCA_020216745.1 Candidatus Hydrogenedens sp. | reverse complement strand
CATGGCTGGATCAGGCTTTCGCCCATTGTCCAATATTCCCTACTGCTGCCACCCGTAGGTGTCTGGACCGTGTCTCAGTTCCAGTGTGGCCGACCAACCTCTCAGCTCGGCTACCCATCGTCGCCTTGGTAGGCCATTACCCTACCAACTAGCTAATGGGGGGCGGACCCATCCTTTGGCGACGCCTTTTGAGCGTCTTTCTTTGCCTCTTCCGAAGATAAGGCAACCACATGCGGTATTAGCACCGCTTTCGCAGTGTTGTCCCCCACCAAAGGGCAGGTTATCCACCTGTTACTCACCCGTTCGCCGCTCTAGGGTTCCCCGAAGGGAACCTTACCGCTCGACTTGCATGTATGAAGCCTGCCGCCAGCGTTCGTTCTGAGCCAGGATCAAACTCTCCATTCAAACTTATTTTAAGGGGTTCGGTTTGTGCCTCACGGCTACCGAGCCTTAAGTTTCGAAGAGTTATTTTCTTGGCCTCCGTTGTCCTTTCGGACGATTGACCGGAGTACTCAAATTCATTTTATTTCGCAAGACCGTTTTGCAACGACATGCATCGTATTCAATTTTCATAGAGCGTATCGTGTCCGTGTCGGTATGGACACTGGTAGAGAGACAGTTTTTGTCTCTTACCCCGTATCATCTCACATATTATAATTTAACTGTGATTGCTTTGTCAAATTGATGGGGATTTTACTCTAAAATACCCCAGTCACTTTTTTAGACAAAGCCACTTTTTATTATAGCATATGTATAACGATTTTTTCAACTTTTTGATAACACTCCCTGAAATCTTTTTTCTTTGGATTTTTTTCAGGGTCATGTTGTTACATTATGCTTTATGAAAAGCGGGGATTATTATAACATAAATATATTTAAAAGTCAAATCGGATTAATCAGTTGAAATAGATACCCCTCATTAAAGATTCAGAATCTCCTGGAAAGGTGAATATTCTTAGAGCGTTATATCCTTTTTTTCGAATCCAAAACGGCACGTGAATATTGTATTTGTTGAAGGGTTCTAATGTCTTTTGTAATGGTTGGATAGTTATTTTTCCGATATAGTTTTTGTTGTTGAAGAATAGGATAATGAAGGTGTCGAATGAATCTAATTCTATAGCGATTTCTTTGTTATTTTTCATTTCGTTGAATTGAACTTCGATGCCGTATTTGGGGACTGAAATTTTTGTGGATTGGTTTGTTGTAACTATTTCTTGAAGTTCGTCGTGGCTCATTTTTTTGAGATTTGGAAATTGGTAACGGTCTTTGTCTATTAGGTATTGGTACATTCCTAAATTCATTTTAACAATGGTTAGCCAACGTTCCCATGAGCATATAGGATTGCGGGTAATAATTTTCAAATAGTCAAAATATTTTGCTAATTGTTCATCTTTTATTTTATTTACATCGCTTCCTGCGGATTCGAGATAGCCTTCTGGGACATATCTTGCGAAATGGCCAATTCGCCATTGGGGACGGTATATTGCTGGGATTCGTGCTAATAGGGGGTCGGAGAGTGCATATTGGTCTACAATGTGTGCAACGGGTCCTGCAAAATATCCGCGATAACCGACACTACCATGGAGTTTTGTTATTCTTTGATTCATTTTTCTATATTGTCTACCCTGGTCGGCAAAGGCGTTACATGGCATAGGTTTGCCTTGTTCCCATTTTGCAAGACTTGCTACTTGGAAATAGAACATTCGCTCATCACCGATGCCGTGATTATCTTTAAAGTTGGATATATCTTTTCCGAATGTAGAATCTGTGCGAATTGGGGCATTGGGTTGTACAAGGCTTGTTATGATGAATATACACATAGCAGGAATTCCGTATTTTAATTTATCCAGGTGTGAGTACTGAACTACAATGATTGTCGCTAAAAGGAATGGAACAGAAAAGAAACGACCACCCATGAAATCACCGCCTATCCAGAGAATATACATGCAATAAAGTAAAAGTCCCAAAGTCATGGGTAATAATTCTTTTTGTCTTCTATAAAATGGAATTATAAGAGCGAGTATTAAAACTAATAGGGTGATGAAGTCGCGTTTCCATGTCCACAGGTAATACCAAACCCCTTGTTTTATCAAATCAATTTTTGCAATACCTGTTCCTAATTTTGCATAGGCAGTATTTGGAAATGGGAAACCATAATAGATAATAGAAAACAACTCCCATAATCCAAGAGGTACAAATCCCAGACAAATAACGATAAAACCGTTTATTTTATTTTCTGTTTTCCACCATGCGAATATTAAAGCGGGTAAATACAATAGAATGCAGTCTTGACGATTTAAGGCTGAAAGGGAGGTTAGGAGAGACAAGAGGAATAAATTGGTAATAGTAAATTGCTGTTTCAGAAATAGAATGAAAAATAAGATGAGTAATACATGGCTCATTGGATTTTCCAAGCCTGATGAGGAGTAATCGATAAATGCTCGTGAAAAGCCTAATATGCTGGCGGAAATAATTGCTTGCGGAATTGTTTTTGCAACTCCAAAAATAAATAAAATTATTGCCATCATTGAAACGGTGAACGAAATAAATATACCTGTTAGAAACATTTCGTGAGTTATTGCATAGAAGGGGATGTGAAGAAACATCCATAATGGGTGGGTATATGCCTGAACACGTTCATTAACATTCCAACGCAATCCATATCCATTGACAGCATTATCTACAGTCCGAAAGGTAATATATGCATCGTCACACAGCCACGCTGTTCGTAAAAATAAAATTGCAAAGAAGAAAAGTATAACGATGTATAATATAATCGCAGTGACTAATGATTTTTTATTTTCAGTTTGCATGAATTAATTACTATGCCTTCTTTTTAATCGTTATATTTGTCTATAAATATTTCTATCGGATTATACTAAATTATAAGCATTGCGAATCATGTGGGCGATAGGCTAATGGTTCTTATCTCTGATTCCAATATTTTATGATATTTCTCGCCAGGGTGTACAAAGATACGGATTTTATCAAATCCTTTTTTACTAATGTTTTTTGGTATTTTGATGGTCTGATTTGGGAATAGAGCGTCTGTATATAATGGTTCTAAAACAATCCGTGATATGTATTCTTTTCCGTTAAAAAATAAGATGTGGTACTTTTCCCATCGTTTCAATTGCATGTCAATCCATTGATTATGTTGAACTTCGCTGAACCTAATTTCCAGACCTCTTTCTGGAATTAAAATCCCGCGATTGGCAGGTAATTTCTCTATTTCTTCTTGCCATTCGTCATAGAGTTTTAATTTTGTGTCGGCAAATTGGTACCTATCATTATCTATTAAATAGGAATAATATCCGAGGTTCATTTTTAATATTACTTTAAATCGCTCCCATGACCATATTGGGTCTCGTGTGATAATTCGTATGTATCTATAATATTGTTCCAAGTTTTCATCTTGTAAATTATAGTGGTCATTTCCAGCGGAGTCGACATAGCCTTCAGGGATATAACGTTTGAAATGTCCTATTGCTATTTTGGGGTGATAAAGAGCAGGGATTCGTGCCAATAGGGGGTCGGAAAGTCCATGATAATCTATAATATGAACAAGTGGACCTGAAAAAAAACTTCGAAACCCGATGCATCCATAAACTTTTGTCATCTTTTGATTTTTTTGTCTATTTTTCCTACCTTCATTAGCCCAGCTAAATGATGGCATAGGTTTTCCTGGTTTCCAATTTAGAAGACTTGACCAACCATAATAATATTTTCGCTCTGTAGTAATCCCATTAACAGAGATGAAACCTCCTTTACTAAAATCGGCATCGGTAAGGATAGGAGTATAAGGCTGTAGTATGCTTGAAATTACAAAAATAGCCGAGGCAGGAATGCCATATTTTATACGGTCTAACCGTGAATAACGAATAATTATAATGGTTGCTAAAAGGAGTGGAAGCGTAAAGAAACGTCCACCCATAAAATCGCCACCTATCCACAAAATATATATACAGTAGAGTAAGAGTCCTAAAATATATGGTGATAATTCTTTTTGTCTGCGGAAAAAAGGAATCATGAAACCAAGAAATAAAACTATAGAAGTGATGCTGTCTTGACGATACGTCCATACATAATATCGTAGTCCTTGAAGGAGTAAATCAACTCTTGCTATTCCAGCCCCTAATTTTGCATAGGCGGTGTTAGGGAAAGGGAAACCATAGTATATAAAAGAAAATATTTCCCAAATGAATAAGGGGATAAAACCTGTACTGATGATAAACAATCCTAACTTTTTATTGTCGGTATTCCACCATGAATACATTAAAAAAGGGATATATACTAAGATGCAATCTTGACGATTTAATGTTGCAAGACAAGAGATAAGGGACAAAATAAAGAGGTTTTGTAAGGTAAACTTCTGTCTAAGAAACAAAACAAGGAAAAGAACCAACAATAAATGACTCATTGGATTTTCTAAACCAGAAGAAGAGAAGTCAATAAATGCTCTTGAAAAACCTAATATGCTTGCCATAATTAAAACTTGTGCAGTGTTCTGGGCGACAAAAAGAGTAACAAAAATGATGGTCAACATTGAAACTGTAAAAGAAATAAAAATTGGAGTGAGGAACATTTCCTTTGTGAGGAAATAAAAGGGTATGTGAAGAAATAGCCATAAGGGATGTGTGTACGCCTGAACTCGTTCGTTAACATTCCAACGTAGCCCATAGCCATTAACAAAGTTATCAATTGTCCTGAAACTAATATATGCATCATCACACAGCCACGCTGTACGTAAAAACAGAATTTCAAAAAAAGTCCAGATGCCAATTAATATAAGGACATAATTTCGTTTGTTTTTTAACATGTCGTTTAAGTATTTCACATAAAGAACTATAGAATTATCGGGTCTATAAAAATCCTTTTATAAATAATAATCAAATTTATAGTTTTATGTAAAGATATAAATTGTGCTTATTTATAGTTTATTTATGGATTTGTGGACAATTTTTGTTAATAATCCCTCATAATCTAACTGTATAAACAAAAAAAACGTGACTGTTATAAGTTATAAAAAAAATTAGACAAATGGATAAATGGATTTGATTTTTTTTAGAGTTTAATTATAAGATAAAACAAAACTTCTATAATTGTAATAACCACGTATCAATATAATGATAAAAAACTATATAAAAGGGATTTTTAATATTTATCATAGGGGAGATGCTACGGAAGAGAGTTTCTATCCGGCGCTATCAAGTTTGTTAGAAAACTATACAAATTCAATTCATAGGTGCGTTTCCATTACACAACTTCCGAAGAGGACAGAAGCAGGATGTCCGGATTTCAGAGTTTGGGATGGCAAACAAAGAATAATTGGTTATATTGAGGCAAAAAATATTATAGAGACAGACCTAACACGAATAGAGAAGACAGAGCAGTTAACAAGATATAGACATGTTTTTCCAAATTTGATATTAACTAATTTTACCGAATTTAGGTTATATAGAAATGGGGAATTAATCGATATGGTTCAGATTGCAGAACCATTTCCTTATCACGTTGATTTTACATTCTCTCCAGGAATTAAAGAAGAAAAACGATTTTATGAAATGCTAAATAAATTCCTATCTTTTTCTATCCCACAAACATATAAAGCAAAGGATTTAGCCACAGAATTAGCAAAACGGACGCAGTTTTTGAAAGAAATTGTATATGAAGAATTAAGGAAATCGCCTGAAGAGAGGAATGAGAGGTTATACGAGTTTTACGATGTTTTTAAGAAGTTCTTGATTAACGATTTAAACCAAATCGATTTTGCAGACCTCTATAGTCAAACGATAGTATATGGTTTATTCGCTGCAAGAACAAGGTCTGAAAATGGATTTAATCGAAAACTTGCATATGACCAAATACCTAAAACAATTGGTATTTTACGTGAAATATTCAGATATATTTCAATGGGTGATATCCCGGCTCAAATGGAGTGGATAGTTGACGACATATCTGATGTTCTTGCAGAATCGAATGTTTTCAGAATACTCGATGAGTATTTTCATCAAAATAAAGGGAGTGACCCAATCGTTCATTTCTATGAAACATTTCTTAGTGAATATGAACCCGAGACAAGAGAAAAAAGAGGGGTTTATTATACACCTGAACCAATAGTTCATTATATCGTTAAGTCAGTAGACGAGATATTAAAATCTCATTTTGGCAAAAAAGATGGTATTGCATCGGAAGATGTAACTATATTAGACCCCTCGGCAGGAACGCTTACATTTTTAGCAGTAGCTGCTAACCTTGCTATTAATAACTTTACCAATAAATATGGCTCGGGTAGTAAAGAACAATTCATAAAAGAGCATATTTTGAATTCTTTCTATGCCTTTGAAATTATGATGGCACCATACGCTATTGGGCATCTTAAAATTTCTTTTCTGTTGGAGGAGATGGGGTACAAACTTCATGATAATGACCGATTCAAGTTTTATCTTACGAACACGCTCGAAATGGAGCCCATAGAACAAACAAGTTTGCCTTACATATCTTCATTGAGCAAAGAGGCAAGCCTTGCCAATGAAGTAAAAAAGACAACGCCGATACTGGTTATTTTAGGGAACCCGCCTTATTCTGGACATTCCGTCAACAAAGGAGAGTGGATAAGCCAAGAAATAAAAATTTACTATCAAATAAATGGAAAACCTCTGGGTGAAAAAAACCCAAAATGGTTACAGGATGATTACGTAAAATTTATTCGGTTTGCACAATGGAAAATTGAACAGTCTGGGGAAGGTATCCTTGCATTTATTACGAATCATAGTTATATTGATAACCCAACCTTCCGGGGTATGAGAAAGTCGTTAATGGATAGTTTTGATGAGGTATATATTCTTGATTTACATGGGAACAGCAAAAAGAAAGAAATATGTCCGGACGGAGGTAAGGATGAAAATGTATTTGATATACAGCAAGGTGTGGCTATAGGCATATTTGTTAGGAAACGGGGTCTGAACAAAAAGGTTTACCATTCTGAAATTTGGGGAATAAGAGAATATAAATATGAATGGTTGAACAACCATTCATTAAACAAAACAAAATGGAAAATACTACATCCTAAAAAAGAAAATTATTTATTCATCCCACGAGACGAAAAGTATTTTAAGAAATACGAGAATTTTACAAAAATAACCGATATATTTCCTGTAAATAGTGTGGGGATCATTACAGCGAGAGACCATCTAACAATTAAATGGTCTAAGGAAGACATGTGGAATACAGTGCTTCATTTTGCAAAACTCGACATAGAAACAGCAAGGAGCGTATTTAGCCTTGGCAAAGACGCCCGCGATTGGAAAATCGAACTGGCACAAAAAGACCTCATCGAGAGCGGTTTGAGTAAGGAGAAAATAGTTCCTATTCTCTACCGTCCGTTTGACGTTCGATATACATATTACACAGGAAAATCACGGGGGTTTCATTGTATGCCTCGACCCAAAGTAATGAGAAATATGTTGAATGGAAATTTAGGGTTAATTTCTATCCGACGGTCTCGAAGTTCTCAATTATGGAATTTTGCCTTTGTTACAGATACGATTATTTCTGGTGCGACAGCAATTTCAGCATTAGATATTAATTACCTTTTCCCGTTATACATCTATGACGAAAAGGGAACCCGTAATAAACAAAAAAGAAGAGGCATTTCTTCATTAGGGATGACATGGTTACTTTTTGAGCCAGAAGAAAACTATTCAGTGAAAAAACCGAACATCGATGAGAATATAGTAGAAAAATTGAAGACGTTGTACAAAAAGACCCCTACCCCAGAAGACATTTTTTACTATGTCTATGCAGTTTTATATTCAAACATATATCGATCAAAATATAGAGAATTTCTTAAATCTGATTTTCCTCGGATACCTTTTACAAAAACGTTTAGTTTGTTCACAAAAATAGCGAAACAAGGAGAACAATTAACACAGCTCCATCTATGCAAAAAGATAATCACTTCTATTCAACTGCAATTCCAAGGTGAGGGGAATAGCACAATAGAAAAAGTAGAGTATAAAAACAAGAAAATATATATTAATGATAGACAATTTTTTGAGGGTGTAAAAGATGAGGTTTGGGAATATAATATCGGTGGATATCAAGTATTATACAAATGGTTACAAGACCGCAAAGGCCAAAAACTTCAGCTCAAAGATATTAAGCATTTTTGCAATATAGCAGGCATATTAAATGAAACAATGAAGATACAAAAAGAAATTGATAAAATATTTGAAAATATCGATAATGAATTTTGATGTTTAGAAAAATTTTTTTGGCTGTTTAATCATTCATTATTGTGCTTATTCTAATTGTATTGATTTGTACATTTTATTTTTTGTGCGGGATGTTATATTTTTTCTTTCTTATGAAAATTTTGTTTATCTTCATTTATAATTGTCAGAATATTATTTACGGTATTTATATTCAGGAGTGTTTTATGTTGGTTGATTTACGGAGTGATACGGTTACGCAACCTTCGCCAGAGATGCGTGATGTAATGGCCAATGCGGAGGTTGGTGATGATGTTTATGGAGAAGACCCGACAGTAAATGAGTTGGAATCCTATTCAGCAGAGTTGATGGGCAAGGAATCTGCTTTATTTACCCCGACGGGAACTATGTCAAATCTTATTGCATTTTTAACATTAACTAATCCTGGAGATTCTGTTATTGTTGCGGAACAAGCACACACTATGCATTATGAAGTAGGTGGTATCGCTCGTATAGCAAATTTGCTTCCTTTATCTGTCCCCAATCCGTTGGGGAAAATTAGTGTGGATGATATTCTTGCTCGCTTTAATTCGGGGACAGACATCCATCGAGCACAGACAACCCTGGTATCAATTGAGAACACGGTTAACCGTGGTGGAGGTGTATATTACGATTATGAAGAGGTATCTGCTATTGGTAATATATGTCGTCAATTAGGAATGAAATTACATTGTGATGGGGCTCGAATATTCAACGCTGGTATTGCATGCAATATTGAAGTGAAATTTCTTGCTGAACCATGTGACATGATAAACTTCTGTTTATCTAAGGGGTTAGGTGCTCCAGCGGGCTCTGTTTTATGCGGGACAAAAGAATTAATTATGAAGGCACGGAAGTTTAGAAAGTTACTTGGCGGAGGTATGCGTCAGGCGGGTGTTATTGCCTCTGCGGGTTTATATGCTTTGAAACATCATATTGACGATTTATACAAGGATCATGAACGAGCACTTATCTTCCGTAATACTCTTGAACGTAAAGGTTATGTATTTCCTCTGCCTTCACCGACGAATATCCTGTTTATGAAAGTGCCCGATGCGATGGTATTTCGACAAACACTTTATGAAAAGGGTATTCTTGTGAATGCTATCCGCAAGGATTGTATACGGATTGTGTTTCATCGTGATATTACAGATGAACAGTTTGAATATATATTAGATACCTTTTCAGGTATGTCTTAACCTATGTTTCTATCGCCGTTTCTTCGAAGATTTCCTTTAATTCGTGCTGTAACAGAACTACATACTGCACCTCGTAAATATCTGGCATTTACTGCATTTAATGTTATATCTTGGCAATGTATTGTAGGTCCTGCTATGGTACTTTTTGCACGCACAATTGGTATGCCAGCAGATAAAGTTGGCTTGCTTATATCGTTCATGCCGTTTACAACTATACTCACTATATTTATGGTGCCCTTAGTCACACGGGTAGGACCTAAAAATCTGATGTTATATACATGGCTTATCCGCAATTTGATTATGTTGCCGATTTTCGCTATGCCATTTGTTATTGCTCACTATGGGAATCAAGCAGGCTGGACATTACTTATTACTCTTACCTTAGGTTTTTGTTTAGCACGTGCATTTGGTTCTGGTGGCTGGTTGCCGTGGTTACATGAGGTTATCCCTTATGAGCAACGAGGACTATATTTTAGTGCTGAGGCGGGCACGGTTCAATTAGTGAATGTTGGGATTTTATTATCACAAGGGTTTTTTTTAGGGAAAAATCCGAATGTAAATCAATTTCTGGTTATTTACGCTGTTGGGATATTCGGTGGCTTACTAAGCCTGTTTTGGATGGCTCGGGTACCTGGTGGGATGGGACAAAAAATATCCATTCAAATGCGTGATTTTTATATGCCTTATACCTATGTATTGAAAGATAAAACATATTTGTTGTTTCTTATCCCTGCTTTCTTTTCGTTAAGTGCAACGAATTGGTTCGGCTCTGTTATTGTGCTATATCTTAGAGATATCCTAAAGTTATCTGAAAAGAATATCCTTATAATAAATTCTGCGGGTAGTTTGTTTATTATGCTTACCGCCCCTGCATGGGGTAGGTATTCAGATTCGTATGGCAGTTCACCTGCTATTCTCCGTGCATTACTTTGCCATGCTCTATTGGTATTGCCTTTTATTGAGTTTATCCCTCGGTATCCTTGGGTATATTATTTAGTTCCTGTGTTGGTTGTATTGATAACAGTGTTTTCTGCAGCATTCTGGACTTCTATTCATCGGGCTATGCTGAACATGGTTCCAGAGAAATTACGTATACCATATACAAATCTTTGGGCAGTTACCTCTGGATTATCATTAGGGATAACGCCAGTACTTGCAGGGCAAATTATACGACGATGGGACTGGCACGGATTTCAATTTTGCTTTATAACAAGTGGGGTGTTGTGTCTTATATGTGCTGGACTGTGTTACATTACCATCAAGGAACAAAAGCCATTGGCTCAACCACCCCTACTAAAATTCCTTAATCCCAGAGCGACGTTCACTGCTGTGCTTGAAGGGTTCTCAATTAGTTTTGGTTTTCCGATGAATAGAAATGATAAAGAATAGTAATATTCTTACTGAATTTATAATCTCTCACTTATCTTTATTCTGGATTTTTGTAAGAAAGGGCAGTAATTTTTCACGAAGTGGTGTATCAATAGGAGGGGGTGGTGGTGTATATTTATGTTGGATAGTAATAGAGTGTTGTATCTGACTAAAATATTTTAGGAACCGTTCGGGACGCATTACATAAACTCCCATTCCGATGCAGGTTTCTCTTAGTGTCTGGTCGCATGAGACAACAAAAGTATTCTCTTTTTCTGTTTCTCTATAAACATAATGTTCTATTACGCTATCTGCATCGGAGCCCCGTGGCGAAAATAAAATCTGAACAGAGGCAATGGTTTTTGAGTTTTTGCTATGTGTTAGATTTTGCTGTTCATGGGAAGCACCATCAAAGACTACTGTAATTTTACTTCCAGATATGGCTGAAAATTCTTGTAGAAGATGTATTAATTTTTCTCGTTCCTGTTCAAGGTCATTGTATTTCGTTTTCTTATGCTGATGTAGGACATGGAGTAAATTATAACCATCGATGTAATAATGATACGTCATTGGTTCTCTTTCTATGAATGGGAAGGGCGCTCTTCATTGATGTAAATACGGTGGACCCGATTTCCAATGCCTGTAAGAACATCGTATGTAATCGTTCCTGCACGTGTTGCGAATTCTTCTACGGTAATTTCTTCGTTGCCATCTTTACCAATCAGAGTTGCGGTATCTCCTCGTTTTACCGTTCGAGGTGTTTTTAATTCAACAACAATCTGGTCCATAGAAACATTTCCACGTACGGGACATCGGCACCCATGTATAAGCACTTCTCCACCATTTGATAATTGAGAACGGAACCCATCTGCGTAGCCCACAGGTAAGATTGCTACATCCATATCATGTGTTGCGGTAAAGGTTCTACCGTAGCCAATGGTATTGCCTGCATTCAATGTCCGTACTTGAATTACTCGTGTTTCCCAACGAAGAATTGGTTTTAATATATCTTTGTCCTTGATTTTTTTTGTTGGCCAGATACCGTATGTCATTAGTCCTGGGCGAACTGCATCAAAATGACTTTTTGGATAATTTATTATTGCAGGCGAATTTGCAGCATGAGCAAATTCATAAGGAATACCGTTATTTTCAAATTCATTTAGGAGTTTGGAGAAGATACGAATCTGATTGATGGTAAAGGCATCATTTTCTTCATCAGCACAAGGGAAATGCGTGGCAATTCCTTCCAAATCGATGTGAGGCAGATGAACTACTTTTCTTATTTCTGTTATTGCCGTGTCTATATTAAATCCCTGTCGTCCCATGCCTGTATCAATTTTACAATGAACAGGAACCGTAACTCTCGCTCGAACTGCCAACTCTGATATTTTTTTCAAAATATCGGCTTCAGAAATTAATTGTGTTAACTGATAGTCAATAATGGCAGACAACTCATCTTCATAGGGTTGGAGTAGAACGAGGATAGGTATCTTTATACCATTTTCACGCAACTTAATTCCTTCTTCTATGTTAGCTACTGCTAACATATTGACACCCCACGCTTCAGCACATTTTGCAATCGGAATGACACCATGTCCATAAGCATTTGCCTTGACAACTGCGATTATATGGACATGGGAACCTACAAGGTTCCGCACTACCTGCAAATTATGGCGATAGGCATCTAAATCGATGATAGCTCGGGACATGGCTGTATTATTACCGTTTTCATAGGTTGTGTCTTTATTATTTAATCTAATCGAAGACTTTGCCAGTTCTTCCATATCAGTTCAAATCCAGAATAAAGGGTATAAAAAGAAACGAAAATAATAGCAATTAAGGAGGCCTGTGCCAACCATGGGTCACCCCATTGTATCATATCTTCTGGGATACATGGTAAGGGCACATCTAAAAGGAACCTCCGAGTAGTTGCCAGAAGTAGAAACACAAAAACATATACCATTTGTAATACTGTTTTTAATTTGCCCCATGGGTCTGCGGGAATAATATTTCCATCTGCTGCGGCAAGAGCACGAATACCAGTCACTAAAAATTCTCTTGCAAGAATAACGACAACACACCATCCAGGAATTTTTAGTTCTTCCAGTTTCATCATCATAATAAACGCAGCAACCATGAGCACCTTGTCAGCAACAGGGTCTATCAATTGTCCAAATTTTGTAACGCTCTTTGTCTGTCGGGCAATTTTTCCATCCCAGTAGTCCGTGATAGCTGCACAGGTAAATGTTACATAGGCTAAGGAGAAGCTAATCCAATGAGTAAAGGACATGAAAACTACAAATACAATAGCAAGGAAACAACGGGCAATGGAAAGCTGATTTGGTAAATTTATGTTCATAGCACTGTTGGTTTCTCACACATAATTTTAATAAAAATTTAAAAATCTTCTTCAAAATGGATAGCGGGAGCCTCAACGGTACTTGCATTCGCTTTGGTTGATGGTGCTTCACGTATTGATTGTGTAAAGAAATTGTATACGAACCATGATAAAATCAATACAGATAAAACAATGCTCCATGTAATAACAGGCTCCAACCATGAAGGTAAATTAATAGGTTCTTCGCGAGATATTACATTTTTACCCGCGGTTTTCGAAGGAGCATCTGTAGAGCGTTGCATCCTGAGCCATTCGAGATAAACATCATAATAAGGACGTGGGTCAATATTTAAATAATGGCAATAGGATTCTAAAAATGCTCGGACATTAGGATTACGAGTTAGTACATTAAAATTTTGTTCTTCAAATGCAACGATATATTGGATAGGAACGCGGGTCTGTTCAAAGACCTGTTGAACCGTCAAGCCTAATGTTTCCCGACGTTCCTTTAATTTCAGCCCAAATTTGTTTTTTAATTTTTCCATATTCCGACTTCCTCATCGGAAGAGTTTATACTAACACACCATTTCCATCGTCATCATCTTCATTATAATAATTTTCATTATCTATTATCTCATTTTCATCTGTGGGAGAAAACCCGATTATTTCTCGTGGTTTGCTCCCGCGATGTGGACCTACAATTCCACGCTGTTCCATCAAGTCGATTAGATGACCAGCACGTGCATATCCAATCCTCAGCCTTCGCTGAAGCAGTGACACTGACGCTTGTTTTGTCTCACGAACGACTCGGACCGCTTCTTCAAATAATGGGTCTTCGCCGTCCATATCAAAGTCATTTTCTTTTCTTATCCGATTACCGGAACCAATGCTATTAAGATACTGCGGTGGTGCCTGTGATTTCAAATAATTTACTAAGGATTCTATTTCTTCATCGCTTACAAATGCACCCTGAATCCGCATAGGTTTCGGTAACCCAGCATTATGGTATAACATATCCCCATGTCCAATCAACTTTTCTGCTCCGATAGTATCTAAAATGCAACGGGAGTCAACTCGTGATGAAACTTGAAAAGAGATTCTGGCGGGAAAATTTGCTTTAATCACACCTGTAATAACATCCACAGAGGGGCGTTGTGTAGCCACAATAAGATGTATTCCTACTGCACGTGCTAATTGAGACAGACGAGCAATTGCACTTTCCACTGCAGCACGCTGTAACATCATCAAATCAGCTAATTCATCAATAATACAAACAATATGTGGGAGTTTACGGGGTTCTTCATCTTCCTTATCATTATCAAACAAATCATCTTGATTTTTCTTGAATAATTCTAATTGCCCCTTATCTATATTTTGATTATAGATTTCAAGGTTTCGGGTATTGGTGTTAGCAAATAAATTGTACCTTCGTTCCATCTCTTTAACAAGTATTTCAAGGGCTTCGCCTGCTTTTTTCGCATCAGTTACCACAGGTTCCAATAGATGCGGGATATCATTAAATATTGAGAATTCCACCATCTTCGGGTCGATTAATACTAATCTTAGTTCTTCAGGAGTGTATTGAAATAATAGGCTTGCTAAAAGTGCCTTTACAAAAACTGTTTTCCCTGAACCAGTCGCTCCTGCAATAAGAAGATGTGGCATTTGTGTAAGGTCAACAACTTTCACTTCTCCTGCAATATCTTTCCCTAATGGTAATTTTAATCTTCCCTGATGTTTATGTATTGCTGGACTTTCCAACAATTCACGGAGCAAAACTTGTTCGCGAACCAGATTTGGCACCTCAATACCAACTTTGCCTTTTCCAGGGATAGGGGCTTCAACACGAACTCGGTCTGCTTTTAATGAGAGAGTAATATCATCTGCATGGGATGAGAAAAGGGTAACACGAACTCCGGGCTCCGGCTCTAATTCAAATCGGGTGATTGTGGGTCCACGTGTAATCCCTGTAACACGAGCCTTTACACCAAACCGCTCTAATGTGTCTATAAGTTTTCTGGCTCGTTCTTGAATCTGGTCGTTGTAATCTGGAATCTGTAATGGAATAGGCTCATCCAATAGACTTAACGGCGGTTTAGTATATTTTTTAGGATAATCTTTTTGTGGTGCTTTGCTCGGAGAAACTTCCTTTTTTGGTTCTGAAGGACGAACTGAACGTATAGGTTCATTAGGTACGCCCGTATTGAATGGCAATAGAACTTCTTTTTTTTCATCCTGAAGTGGCGAAACCGATAGTCTTTTATTCTCTGTAAAGGATGGGGTCTCATTCACAGCCACACGAGTTTCCTGCAAATGTTCTTGTGTATCAGATGAAGATAACTTCGTCTTAGAAAAATCAATTACATCACAGGATGGATTATCTGAAACATCCAAGATTGGCACTTCTGGGAGAAGAGATTTTTCTCTATTTTTTGTTTCTTCATGTTGCCAAGGGAGAGTCAATTGTAAAGATGAAGTATCTGTTGTAGTATCAATTTGTTTTGCTTTGCTTCTTTTCTTAAATACATCGTTTATCTTACAAACCGCAAATGCATTGAATTTAAATATGGCAGTAACTAATTGTACAGCCGAAAAAACAATCCATAAGGCAAACCAATCCAATGATAAAAATATACCTGCTAATACCAACATAAATGAAACAACTAAACTTGGGATTAACCCAAAATACTTTAATATGTCGTTAATCACTACCCCGATAGCCCCGTCAGAATGATAACTACCCGTTTGGTAGTAGAAATAAGCCTGAATAAAACTAACTAAACCTAAAAGTAAAATAAAAAGTCCTGTAACACTCTGAATTATAGAAAAGCTTCGTGTCGACCCCCATAACACAATTAACCAGAGGAAGGGAATAATATAGATAGCATGGATTGCAGGACCAAAAAATACTCTTAATATGTTAACAAAACGTTGGAGGAAAGGTTGATTTATTGAAATTAAAGGATTTTCTGAAGAGGTAACCCTTTTTGTTCTCTCTATAACGTATGAATAATCCTGTATAACCGTTAAAAATATAACAGCACTAATAAGTGCAAAAACGATTGTGCATACCATTTTCTTCGTGAACGTATTTTTTTGGTAAAACATAAACAAGTCCTTATGCTATACAATATATAGTATACGATAACTTGTATATTATCACAAAAATAATCAGTTGTCAACTAAAATTTGACTTTTATTAATCATTTAAATCTTATAAAACGTTTTAATTTTCAGTTTTTTTATTTTTCACTACTATATTGTCATTGTAGTAAAACGAAATAAAACATACCAGCAGTCAAATTATAAAATGAAGGTTTTTTTGGGTGACATATTTTAGATATATGCTATAATTTATATAAAAGAAAATAGTAAACTTAAAGAGGTAGAAATGGCGCGAAGGAATGCAATTTTAATATTTCTATTGTTCCTATTCCCTTGTTTATGTTTTTCAGACATTCCCCGAATATTATATGTAGGTGATAGTTGGACGTATTATCCCTGGGCATTGCAGGATCCGCCAGCATTGCGTTCGGTCTTACTCCGCCCAGAGATGGTACAGCAATTAGGGGGAAGGTATATTGAGGTTGGTGACATTGCTTTACATGGAGCAACGGCTGGAGATTGGGACACGGACAATTTAAAAGCGGAGATAACTCAGAAGTTAAACGAATATCCTACGATTGATATTGTTCATATTAGTTTGGGTGGAAATGATATTAATGTTGGCTGGAAATATCACTATTCATGGGAACAAACGAATGCTGTAATTGACACCGCTATTCAACATTTAAGGAACGTTATTCAACACTGTTTAAGTGTGCGACCCAATGTCCGTGTTGCTATTTGTGGATACGATTATTTGAATATATCCGAAGGCTATACATGGGGAACATATACGAATCCCTATAATCCCTTTGATATAACTATTTATGTTGCGAGTGTGGAACAGCCAACTCAATTAGCATTATGGCTTTGGGAAGTGCCTGTTATCGTGTTTAACCCTCAGTATCCATGGTTAGGTTGGACAACTATCCAGCAGGTGGGTGAGTATCAGCGTCATGTGAATGATGTGTTTATAGAATTAGAACGACGCAAGAAGGACCTTGCATTGAGTATGGACCGTGTTGCCTATATTCATAGTTTTGGGACTATGCAGGCGAGGATGGGAATTCCAAGTTTAGGAATAGGGCAAAATTATTCCGTTTTGCCTCAGGGTCCCAATGAAGGATATGGAAATTTTCCAGCGGGTTATAAGGATTTGTTTAGTCCTCGTCAAGCAATGGGAGCCAATAATAAAAACGAGTTGGATCCTATTCATTTGAATGCACAGGGTTATATTTATCTTATGGAGAATGCTGTGGCTCAGGTTTATGGTGCATGGCTAAAAGATTCAGACCCTCCTTTTGTAGATGCTATTCAGATAGTCTCGGATAATCCTCCATCTGGTGATACAGTTGCATTTCAAGTGAAGTTTTCAGAATCGGTTCGCGGAGTAGATACAGGTGATTTTCGATTGGATGTTCGTGGAGATGTTCATGGGGCGGAAATTCTCCGTGTAGAAGGAGGGGGTGATTTGTATACTGTATTTGTTTCAACACCTTCGGGAAATGGCTCTTTGAGTATTGACCTGATAGACAACGATACGATATATGACAATGTTTGGAATCCTTTGGCAGGGATGGCAGATGGAACATTTATTTATGGCGAATATTATACAATTGGAACAGGAGTTGGTGGAGGAGGCGATATCCCTAATAATTGTCCTTTGTTGCCTATTTTAGATGAACAGGGAAGGGCTTTGTATCCTTATTTGGGTGTATTCTGGGAATTTGGGGATATTGATAACAATGGCATGTTAGATGCATGGGAAGTAGGTCCCTTAGCAGAAGTATATTGTAATCCTACTCATCCCCTTTATTCAGAATTGTTAAATGCATATAACACCACTTTGAGGGGTATCCGTTCTGAACCAGCTTATGCCAGTTTGCTCCAACCTGTAGAACATCTGGTTACTGCTCTTTTATTATTGGATTCTTCCATGTGTTCTGCAGTTAAAAATGGATTGAGTGCTGTTTTAACCAAGCCTTATATACCTTTTGTTATCAATCGTTTCGGGATATGGATCGAACCTTTTAATCCTAATACTGATATTGATTTAGATGGGCTTAGTAATCGACAGGAATATCAGGAAGTTATGGATGCTGGCTTACCTTTTGCAGTTCGTGAGAATTATATAATAGCCGTGCTTAATCCGAAATGTCCAGAGGGAATTAAATCTGAATTTGCTGAATCGTTAAAGTATTTATATGAACTTCGTATTAATATTCCCTTCATGTCTCCTATATGTCTTGTATGTAAAGACCCCTATACTACAGATCTGGATGGCAATCAGATAATTGATTATGCACAGGCTCTACTTGAAGATTTAATATTAGCCTGTCAGACCACACTCCACTATGATATTGTTGCCAGTGCTTATATTCATAATAATATTGCTATTAAAGTGTATCTAAATCGATTATGGGACGGATTATCACGGAAGTATTGGAATTTGCCAGTTGAACAAGGCATTGGATTGGTGGTGGATTTAGGGAAAGTAGAAAAAGCCTTAACAGGATTATTGACATTAGGAGAGCCTTCAAGCCTTGCTGTGGTTAAAGCGATATTTGATGGTGCCAATGCATATTTAAATACGGAAGACCGCATTAATGTAAATGTGGCGGATTTTAATACAAGTGCATCTACGGTGTTAGGTGCTACAGGTGATGCGGATGATGATGGCGTATGTAATCTATCTGAGTACAACGCGGTCTCCCATGACTTGGCAGGGTTGGCTTCCTTTGTTGCACATGCTTTAAATCCGTCCGTCCGTGATAATGGTGGAGGTTGCGATGGTGTAGAGTCAAATAATGGTGAGGAACCGACACAATGCCCATTAATATCTATTGTTGATTTGGAAGGGCAGGCTTTATATTCACTGTTCCCTGAATTAGGTTCATGGGCTAATGGGGATTGGGATGGAAACGGGATGAAAGATAGTTGGGAATCTGCTCTGCTGGCGGATGTTTTATGTGATACTACGTATTACCTGAATTATCCTGCGAGGCAAAAGTATACGGGAAATCTTTACCGATTGAGGAATGATTCCACGTATTCAATTATTCGCGATTATGAGCATGTATTGGCAGTTCTTATGACTATTAGTCAGAGCCTTGCGGATAAAATTACAAAGACGTTAGGTTTATCGGGGTTTTACTATTCATTTAAGATGCCTCCTGTAGATGGTGAAGAGTCGTGTGGTCCTGGTGGAGACCCTGATAGTGACCAGTTATCCAATAAAATAGAGTATAACTATGTAATTGGCAAAGGAGGTACGCGAGAGGAGTATGTTTATCAAGCAAAGACACCTGCGGGCGGATTTAATGTAGACCGTTGCCCAGGATTGTGCGAACCGAATCAGCCCATCTGTGAACCTGTCGATTTCGATTCACTAATGCGAACATTGCAAAAGCGGATACGGGAACTGGGCTTTGAATCGCAATTAGGAGGGTATTCGTTTGACCCAGGAAGCACAGATATTAATGGAGGATATGATGAACAGGCATTATTAATATTTCCTAATGGGATATTGGATAGCGATGAATTTGCCTTAATCAATTTCTACATGACGCGTTCTGAATTAAATCCTATATCGCAACACGTATGTAACGGCTGGAACCGTAATGTATCGCAAATGT
>JAIWNQ010000107.1 GCA_020216745.1 Candidatus Hydrogenedens sp. | reverse complement strand
TGCGGAATCCATCGCTACGTTTCCTCCACCAATTACAGCTACCTTGTTTCGTTTAATTGGTGGCGTATCGTATTTTGGGAAGAGATAGGCTTTCATTAGATTTGAGCGTGTTAAATATTCGTTAGCAGAGTAAACACCGACTAAATTCTCACCAGGAATCCCCATAAATGATGGAAGGCCTGCACCTGTCCCAATAAAGATAGCATGGTAACCTTCTTCTTCGAATAATTCGCGAATTGTGCAATTACGACCTACAACAAAATCCATCACAAATTCGACACCCAATCGTTTCAAATATTCGACCTCTGCTCGGACTATCTCCTTGGGTAAGCGGAATTCTGGGATACCATACATCAACACACCACCGGGTTCATGCAAGGCTTCAAATACTGTTACTTCATGACCTAATTTGATTAAGTCTCCGGCAACGGTTAATCCTGCGGGTCCGGCACCGACCACAGCGACTTTTTTGCCAGTTTTAGGTGGTAATTCTGGCAATTGTATTTGTCCACTGGCTCGTTCGAAGTCTGCTGAAAACCGTTCCAAACGACCTATGGCGACTGATTCGCCCTTTACCGCTAAAATACAACGGCTCTCACATTGTTCTTCCTGTGGGCATACACGTCCACAGACAGCGGGCAAAGCATTTTGCTTCTTTATGTGCTGTGCTGCTTCTATGAATTTACCTTCACGGATAAGTCGTATAAATCCGGGAATATCAATATGAACTGGACATCCTTCTACACAACCGGGTTTTTTACAATCAAGGCAACGAGATGCTTCTGCCATTGCCAACTCTGGTGTATAGCCATAAGGAACTTCGTCGAAGTTATGTGCCCTATCCTGTGGTGCTTGTTCAGGCATAGGTTGACGTGGGATTTTTGCACCTTTTTTAGGCTTCCCTTCGGGAGCAGGTGTTTCGGTTGTGGGTTTTACTTCTGAATTTTCTGGTGTTGCCATTTTTTTAACCTCTTTCCATACACGAACAATGATGATGTCGTTGTTCTCCGTAGACAGTCTCTGTAGGCATGGTATAACTAACTGCTTGAATTTCTTCATTACTATATGCTTCACGTCGGTCTCGAACTTCGTCCCAATCAACTTGATGTGCATCGAAAAACGGGCCATCAACGCATGCAAAACGAGTTTGTCCATTGACACTGATACGGCAGGCTCCACACATTCCAGTACCGTCCAACATAATTGGATTTAAAGCACAAAGGACTTTAACGTCCGTTGTTCGGGTTTCTTCTGCGGTTACCATCATCATAAATGGACAACCAACTGCAACAACCAGGTCTATATGTTTGCCATTAGCCAGCATTCGTTTCAAAGCGTCAATGGCATGTCCCTTTTCACCTAAGGAACCATCGATAGTCGTTTGGATAAATTGGTTACTTACCTGAATAAGTTCATTTTGATAATATGCCAGGTAGTGACTTCGTGCTTCTGCAATTGTAATAACTTCATTTCCTTGTTCTTTTAAGGCTCGTGATAGTCTTACGATGGCACCAATACCATAACAACCGCCTAATAGCACCACTGTTCCATATTGTTTTACTTCGAATGCGGTACCTAAGGGACCAACCACATGAGCCAATGCTTTTCCTTGAGGTACAGATATCATTTTGCGACTGGATAAGCCCTTTTCTTGAACAACTAATGTGATTGTTCCTTTTTCTTCATTCCAATCACTTAATGTATAAGGGATACGCTCGGAATTTTCATCTACCATCACAATGACGAACTGTCCCGGTAATGCTTTCCGGGCTATTGTTGGGGCATAAATAACAAATTCGTACGTGTTTGGAACAAGCTCTCTGCGAGATAGGACGACGAAAGGCTTTTCGCGATTATCTACTTCCTCAGGAACAGATTCTGGTTTTTTTATTTCAATATCCTTTCCTTCTTCAAATGCTCTGACGGATACTAACCCTGATACATGGTTTTCAATTCGGTGTCCTTTAAACCATTCACGGCGTTCACTTAATTTTTGTGATGGAGAAGGGGGCTCTTTACGTTGAGAATTTAGTCCAGCGTGTTCTAATTCTAATGTGTGAGTGATATTGCCAACGTGTTCAAAATGTTCCCATAATTCTGGGGAAAGTATTTCGGCTATCGATTGGATTACTTCCCACTCTGGACGTGCCTCTCCTGGTGGATTGCATGCTTTAACTAAGGGACGTGGGTAATTGCTTTTATCAAGAACAGTTCCGGAGACTTCAGCAAAAACACCCACTGGATAAATCACATCTGCAGACTTTGTCCAATCTGACGGAAAAATGTCTAATGCAATTACAACTTCAAACTGATTGCGGAGTTCTTGTGGTATAAATGGTCCTGTTGTGATGATAGCTTTTACTTCTGATGGTATATTTTGAAGGGTGGCATAGCCCTTTTTATCTGGGATAATCTCAAAGTAATAGGGGGATTTCATAATCTCCCGAGTAAATTTTTTAAAGACAAATCGGTCTTCCAATGTGCTACATGTGTCACAAACGAAGGCAAAGGAATTGCCTGTATAATTGCGAAGGAGTTCGTCACATCGCTGAATCGTTTCTTCATGAGTGACAGGACGTAAAACTTTGTTTACTCGTATTTGTGGCGTTCGTAACCGCTCTGGGCTGTTTAAAAATTCAGGGATTGCGAAACGTCCTAAAACGCAAATTGGTATATGGTCATACAATCCTTTGACAGTAACCGCTTTCTGGTTCACGGAGTAAACAGCCAGAGCACATGCTTCGTCGCAATAAATACAGGTTGTTTCTATCATTGTATCGGGTCGTCCGAACCATTTAGCATAGCGGTCTGATAATGTTCCTGTAGGGCATACATCAACACATGAACCGCAGAAGGTACAACCAGCCTCATGAAGATTTCTTCCAAACGCCTGACCAATGTGTGTTTGACTGCCCCGATGTATAAAATCAATAACTGCATGTCCTTGATGTAACTTGCATATTCGCACACAACGACCACAAAGAATGCACAAATTTAAGTCGCGGTCAATAAAAGGTTCTGACCGCTCGATGGGTTTATAATGATATTGGGGGGCAACCATAATCTCTGCAAGGTTTAAATCTGCAGAGAGGGAACGCACTTCACATACCTCTTTATTATTACAAGTATGACAGCCTGTAGTTGCTCCTACTTTTTCAGAACGAGGTCGGTAACGGTCACAAAGTTCACGTCGTTCGCACACTAAACAGGCACTGGGATGTTCTAACATCATTAGTCCCAGAATATTTCTACGTAAAGCTTTTAATGTATCAGACTGGGTACGGATAATCATTCCTTCTGTGACTGGTGTGGAACAGGACGTTGGATAGCCACGCATTCCTTCAACTTCAACGATACAAATTCGACATGCTCCAAATGGAGGTAATGCGGGATGAGTACATAGATGTGGAATGGAGATACCGTTCCGAAGGGCACATTCTAATATTGTTTCGCCTGGTATCGCCTCTATCGTTTTTCCATCAATAACTACATTCACGTTCAACTCACCTCTTTATTATTTATAACAAATTATTCTGTTTTCTTCTTTCGTTCTTTAATTGGTTCATAACGAACACGGGAACCACTTCTACGATAAACAGCCGAATATATTGTGGGACAAACACGTAAGCATTGTCCACAACGGATACATTTTTCCTGGTGAATCACATGAGGTTCTTTTCGCTTTCCTGAGATAGCTTGAACAGGGCACGCTTTGGCACACATGGTGCAACCAGCACATCGTTCGGGGTCTATATGGTACGAAATCAATGCACTGCAAACAAATGCTCGGCATTCTTTCGTTTTGATATGCTCTTCATATTCATGACGAAAATATTTGAGTGTAGATAGCACAGGGTTCGGTGCTGTTTGTCCTAACCCACATAATGAACCTTGCTTAACAGTCTGAGCCAATGTTTCCAAACGGATAATATCTATCAATTCACCTTTCCCTGCGCAAATCCGCTCTAAAATCCCTAACATTGCCCGTGTTCCTACTCGGCATGGGGTACATTTACCACAGGATTCCGCTTGCGTAAAAGAAAGGAAGTATCGTGCGATGTCTACCATGCAATTGTCTTCATCTAAGACAATCATTCCGCCTGAACCCATGATACTTCCTGCTTTTGTTAGCGATTCGTAATCTACGGGCAGGTCTAACATTTCTGCCGGGATACAACCACCAGAAGGACCTCCAGTCTGGACAGCCTTTACTTCTTTGTCATTCAGGATACCACCACCAATTTCAAAAATAACATCCCGCAATTGGATTCCTAAGGGTATCTCCACCAATCCTGTTCGTTTTACTTTTCCTGCTAATGCAAACGTTTTTGTTCCTTTGCTGTTTTCATTTCCGAACTGGATGTACCATTCGGCTCCGCGATGGAGTATGAGTGATAGATTTGCCAGTGTTTCTACATTTTGAATAACCGTTGGTTTACCCCATAGACCGCTGATGGCAGGGAAAGGTGGTCTTGGTCTTGGCATACCACGGCTACCCTCAATTGAAGCAATCAAAGCGGTTTCTTCACCACAGACAAAAGCACCCGCCCCTTTTTTAATTGTTATATCAAATGAAAAACCTGTGCCTAAGATATTCTTGCCTAATAATCCATAATCATATAATTGCTTTATGGCGATTTCAAGGCGGTGTATCGCTAATGGATATTCGGCACGACAATAAACATATCCATGATTGGCGCCTATTGTATATCCTGCAATAAGCATTCCTTCGAGCACTGAATGTGGGTCACCTTCCAGCACAGAACGGTTCATAAAGGCTCCAGGGTCACCTTCATCGGCGTTACAAATCAAATATTTTTCATTTCCGGGAGCTTCGCGACAGAAACTCCATTTTCGCCATGTTGGGAAACCTGCTCCACCACGACCACGTAATCCGGACTTTTTTACTTGCTCTAATACATTATCGGGGCCTATAGATAACGCCTTTAAGAAACCACGGTATCCATCTTGAGCCAGATAATGATAAAAATTCTCTGGGTCAATTAATCCGCAGTTCCGCAGGATATTTCGCACCTGACGTGATAACATCGGATGTGCGGTAATGGGTGGCAAATTTTTGTATGCATCTGGGCTCATTACACCTAAAAGTTTTTCTTCCCAGTTTTTTTCTTCCAACACCACAAGGTTTGCAAATTCTTTCGCTTCCTGCGGTTTCACGGGTCCATAGCAAATAGGTACACCTGACGGTGGTTGAACCATAATAATCGGTTCGAAGGCACAGGGACCCATACACCCTACTTCAATAAATATCGCTTCTTTGCTATTCTCTTGTAGGACTTCTTTTATCACTTGCTCGGTCTCTAAGGCACCCGCGGCACGGCCACATGTCGCCGAACCCACATAAATTACTGGCACCTTATTTTTTTCTATTTTCTCCCATTCTTGTTGAGCTCGTTCATATAAGATTTCCATTGTATCATTAGCACTCATTTTTTATCACCCGCATGATTTGTTTCTTTTTCATAATATTCTTTTAATACGTTATGAACTTTATCCTGTGTCATTTGTGCATAAACTTTTCCATTAACAACCATTACTGGGGCTAAGGCACAACAGCCAACACATGCCACTCGTTCTAATGTAAATAAACCATCCTTTGTTGTCTGGCCTGGCTCAATATTTAATTCTTCTCGTATCGCTTCGAGGACAACTGAGGAGGCTCGAACATGACATGCGGTCCCTTGACAAATTTGGATGATATACTTTCCAGGGGGTGTAAACTTAAATTGTGTATAAAAAGAGGCAACTCCATATATTTCTGTTGCTGATACACCGAGATAGACCGCCATTTCGTCGACAGCAGAGGCTGGAATATAGCCCAACTGTTCTTGAACCTCTTGAAGTAACGGGATGATACTGCTTCTATTTGTAGGATATTTTTGAAATACCTTGCTAATGCTTGTAGATGATACTTCACTAAGTGAGTCCAATATTCAAATCCTTCTTTAACAAAGAAATGATAGGCATTTTTAGAATTGAATAAAAAGCGAGGCACTTTATTATAAAACATATTACTGTAATTATACAACTTGATGTTTTATAATACGGCTCTAATCTCATAACTCTTATGGTAGTTTGATGTGTTCGGAGAGATTACTTGTTCTGAATGAAACTAATATGTCTTTTTAAAAGTCTATGAATACCGACTTAAATATACAAAATAGGATTGATATATGTTGCGTAATATGCCTGGTATTCTGAAATTATTTTTTTCATTGGTAATTGTAGTTGTTGGCTATTTGGTTCTATACGAACTTTTTTTATTAGGTGCGAAGTTGATTAATGACCCACTGGACGAAGCTATATTATTAGCATTGCAACCTGACCACTACGTGCCTGTACTTGATGAGTGTATGGTTTTTCTAACTCATTTTTCGGTATACCTTTTCTCAATTACTACAATCACATGGCTCATCACAAATTTGATTGTTCGTAAAAGTGAAAAATTGGCTAACATTGCGAGTTATGTTTGGAAAGTTTTTGCAGTTGTTCTTGCTATATATCACATGTCTGGTATATGGATTTCTTCTAAAGGGATTTTTTGGTGGCGACCCCATGAATACCGAAGTGTATTTATAATTTTAAGCGTCGTCTCATTCCTTGTTTTCTGGTTCGGTTCTAAGACCTGGACACAATGGGATTATTTAGAACGGAAACGGTGGACTCGTGTTTTTTGGGTAACACTGGTAAGTGTCTTTTTTACAAACTACTTAGGGGAGAATAACATCAAAAGAACGGTAGGACGTCCCAGACCATTACATGAGAAATATGAGCCGTGGAACAAGCATGTACGTGTTATAAAGGATGAGGTAGTTAAGGCTTCCCCTTCATATATCTCTGGACATGCATCATCACTATTCGCTCTCCTTACTCCTTCTATCTGGGCAGTGCGTAAAAAACGAGTCAAAGTTGCTTTAACTTCATGGGGAGCAATACATGCATATACTCGGATATATACTGCGGCACATTTCCCCTATTGTGCTTTTATGGGCTCGCTATTCGGGTTTCTTATCGGTACACTTTGCTATTGGGCATTCTGGTGGTGTCTAAATCCAAAGAAATGTGTTGTCTCTCCTCAACCAATCTCGGCAAAGTCGACGTAGACTGATTCCATTCAAATCGTTTTCTCAACCCTTCAGGCATTTGTCCTGGATGTGTAGCGATGCTCGTAAATGCGAAAAACAATGCTAACAACGGTATTGAAACGAGACTTAAAAGAACCCAGCGGTATCTTGGGGCTGGTTTGTTTACATAACATTCTGAAACTGTATCAAATCTCCGTTGAATCACCCAGAAACTCAATAACATCATGAGTATAAGAAAAAATCCATGAATCACTGCTGAAGTTGGATTCGTTTTGGGAATGAACATCAAAATAAGCGTAATAAATCCATTTGCCCATAACGACCATATCCATAGAAAACATAGATGCCAATGAACATCCGCAGTTATGTCTCGTTCTTGTGACCATTTCCAGTAGGCATAAATACCGATAATACTTAAAACGATACCTCTTAACAATATTTGGAAATATGAATCTGTCCAAAGTGTATCTCCCCTAATTAAAATGCCATTTTCTTCAAATCGTTGTAATAAATTATGTAGCGTAATCAGTGGAACAAATGCCAGAACAATAAAAATTGCAAAGAGATTTAATAACGGTGTTACTTTCATTATTGGTTTATCGTCTGGATATTCTCTGAAAACACCATAAGCAATACCTATCCCCATTACAAAACCGAACGAGATTTCCATTACTTTCCACCAGTCAAATCGAGGTCCTAAAAAACTACCATATACTTGTAAGGATTGACCAAACATAAAACCCACAGCACCAGCCAGAAATCCACGTAAGATTAAGCGACAGGTTTTATGTTCTTTCTGAATAAAATTAACCACAAACAATACAAGAACAGCACCAAGTACCCATGCCCAATATTCAACCCGAGGTGGAGTCATTAGTAACCCGAACACTTTTATTAATAAAACGTAGGTAAGCTCCGCACCGATATAACCTAACATGATAAAAAGGAGCCAGAACCAGATACTTTTATGCCGTTCTGAAAGCACCATTCCAATAATCCCCGACGCAAAAGCACCCCATAATCCACCGACAATAGCTAACATAAGGTAACCATAAGTAACGTTTAACATGTCGATGCCTTTTGTATAACCGATGAGAATGCCATAACTTTGTATACCCCCCATTGACATCCCCAATGCTCCCCCTGCTCCTATAACAACTGCATACTTTTGCCAGTCCCTTTTACCGCTAACAATGGCAAGGGCTAAACCTAAAAATGTACCTGGTATTAACGCCCCCTGTTCACCGCCAATTTCACCACGCAACCCCCAACCCAAAGCCACCGCTAAACCTACCAATAATAATCTCATATTAGTCCCATCCTAATTAAACTTTAAGATTTACTTAACAACACTAACATCTACCCATTTTACTAAAAACCACCACCAACCAAAAAATTAAATTTTGGAGATTCTGAATATAAAGATGTTGAGGCTTGGAAACAGAAGGGGTCGGATTATTTGTGTAAACATTAATCGTGGGATAGTCGTTCTTTTTAGAGAGTTGTATTGTAATTGCCTTGCAGAGGTAGATTGAGCCTTAACACTAATATTTGATGCGGTAAGTTTGAATAGAAGGACACAAATGTGATATTTTTTATCATCAATCGCTATAGATTGCTAACAATTCTATGGTCGTTGTTAAAAAGGGACCTTTATTGTTTGGGGTTAGGTATATTTTCTAAGGTCTCTTTTTATATATTTTTACATCAATTTTCCCAAAACCTAAACGACGGGAGTATCAAGTTATGATACAAGTAACGGATTTAACAATGCACTATGGTCCTGTGGTTGCATTAGACCGAGTCTCCTTCGAAGTTCGAAAGGGGGAGGTCGTCGGTTTGCTGGGACCGAATGGTGCAGGCAAATCAACCACAATGAAGATTTTAACGACATATTTGTATCCGACCGCTGGTAAAGCGGTTGTTGCTGGTTATGATGTAACTCAGGAACCATTGAAGGTTCGGCAGGTAATTGGTTATTTGCCAGAAGTGCTTCCACTTTATATGGATATGGAAGTTCGCTCTTACCTGGATTTTGTTGGAAGAGCACGTGGACTAAGCGGAGCACGATTAAAACATCGGATGGAATTAGTTGTTGAAACATGTGGATTGAAACCGATGTTCCGCAAGATTATTCGTGAACTGTCCAAAGGGTATCGTCAAAGAACTGCTCTGGCTCAGGCACTTATTCATGACCCAGAGGTTGTTATTCTTGACGAGCCCACATCGGGTTTAGACCCACATCAGATTATAGAAATTCGCAATTTAATTGAGGAGTTGGCAAAGGATAAAACGGTTATCCTGTCAACGCACATTTTGCAGGAAGTAGAAGCCACTGCGGACCGAATTGTGATTATTAACCGTGGTAAGATTGTTGGTGATGGGACGATTGAACAGCTCCGTGAACGGGCAAAAGAATCTGAACGGTATCTCTTTACTGTTTCAGGTGAACAGTCCGATGTTCAGAAATATCTTTCAGGAATCAGTGGTGTGAAAAAGGTGCAATTTATAGGGAGTGAAAATGGTTTTGTTTCCTTCCTTGTAGTTAGCAAGTTGGGAATGCCCATCTGGCGAGAACTTAATGAGTTAGCCATAAGTCAGCATTGGACAATTAAAGAATTGTCGGAAAAACCGTTAACATTAGAGGAGACATTCCTCACCTTGACTGAGAAGGAAAAACCTGAACTGGAACTTTCTGGTAAGAGGAGAGTTGCCCATGCGTAATATTTTATGTATCTATCGAAGAGATTTATCTTCCTATTTTACATCGCCCATTGGATATATTTTTATTGTGGTGTTTATCACCGTTAGCGTAGGGCTCTACATTACTTCATTTTTCAGTTTTCCTGTGGCGGATATGCGTCCCTATTTTGAGAATCTACCCTTAATTCTCT
>JAIWNQ010000106.1 GCA_020216745.1 Candidatus Hydrogenedens sp. | reverse complement strand
GTGTGTTTATTCCTGCGATTACGATGCGACTCTGGGCAGAGGAACGGAAGGAAAACACATGGGAAATGCTGTTAACATTTCCTATGAAAGCAAGTGAACTGGTTTTAGGTAAGTTTTTCTCTGCGTTGACAGTATTTGCTATCTCTCTTGCTGCAACATTTACGGTGCCCCTGATGCTTATGAATTTAGGTAGTCCTGATGTGGGGGCTATTATCGGTGGTTACCTTGGAACCTTGCTGATGGCGGGATGTTTTTTAGCATTGGGGATTTTCTTTTCTGGTTTTTGTAAAGACCAGATAGTAGCCTTTGTTGTAACACTTTTGACGTGTCTGCTTGTATTTCTGGTAGGGACTTCATTTATCGCATCTTATATTGACGATAAACTACCTGGAATCGGTTCTTTGTTATCCAATTTATTAGGTGTTTTCAAGCATTTTAGTTCATTTACGAAGGGGGTTATTGACCTTGCAGATGTTATTTTCTTCCTTGTCTGGACTGTGTTGTTTCTTGTTCTGAATGTGATGTATATTGACCAGCGAAATCGACCAGGGGCGAAATTGATGTTTACCGTAGCGGTTGCGGTTTGTGTGGCTATTGGATTGATGTTTAACTTCTTGATGGTCGGAACCAGTTTGAAACGATTTGACCTAACAGAAGACAAGATTTATACCGTTTCGGAATCTTCAGCAAAAATTCTAAGGCAGGTCGAAGTGCCTGTTCAGATAAATGTGTATATCAGTCCGCGTGAAAGTATGCCAACTGCTATGAAGGATTTAGAGCAAAATATCAAGGATAAACTTGAAGAGTTAAAAATTTCGGCGAATGGCAAATTGGATTACAAGACAATTTATTTGGATGTGGCAAATCTGTATGCGGATCAGGATGAAATGTTTAATCCCGACAAGAAGAAGAATGAAACTGAAGAGGAAACAGTAGAACGTCGATTATTGGATAAAGGAGTAAAACCGTTTAATGTACGTGCGATTAGTCAGGATGAAATTACCAACAAGTTGGTCTATTCTTCAATAGGTGTGGCGTACAAAGATAAGCCCGAAGAAGTCATTCCGCAGATTATGCCAGAATCTATTCAGGAACTGGAATATCGGATAGTAAGCACGGTGTATAAGTTGACAAGAACCAAATCACCTATTATTGCCTTAGTAGCTCCAAAGGAAGCCATCAACATCGACCCACAAATGCGTCAGATGTTGCAACAGATGGGGCAACAAATTCCCCAAAGTGAAGACCCGTATGTTTATTTGGAAGAAATTCTAAGACAGGAGAAGTATGATGTTCGTCGGGTAGAGATGACAAAAGAAAGTCCTCTCCCTGATGAGTATGATACATTGGTTGTAGTAAACCCAAGAAGTTTGAATGACCGCCAACGCTGGGAGATTAACCGTGCATTGCGGTCTGGCAAATCTGTTGTGCTTGCAGTCCAAACCTACGAATGGGATTATCGTGCTACATCTCGCGGTAATACCATTTCTAAACGAGAAGAGAAACCAGAAATCAATCCGTTAATTGAAAACTATGGTTTGAAAGTAAGCGAAGATATTTTGATGGATGAAAACAGTGTTACTTTAAATGTGCAAGGTGGTGGTGACTTACTATCTCAATTAGTCGGTCAACCATTCCGACTTCCAATGCATATTCTCGTTACTAACGAGTCCATGGACCAGGAAACATCCATTACAAATCGTCTATCTGCTGTTTTCTATCTATGGGGCACACATGTTGAATTGAATGAACAGAAGCTAAAAGAGTTGGGGATAAAATATAAACCTATCATGTTTACCAGTGAAAAAGCATGGACTGTTCCTGCAGGTGAAAAACTTAGTGCTAAATCATTTGAACCGCCTCCACTTTCAGCTCGCAAACGTTATCCTTTGATGGTCATGTTAGAAGGTCAGTTCCCAGATGCTTTTGCAGGGAAAGAACGGCCTGCTTGGCCTAAACCGCAACCACGTCCAGGTGAGCCTGTTCCGCCAGATGATTCAGAACCAGAAGCACCTGCTCCAAACATCGAGCCTAAACCTTCAAAAATGATTTTGTTAGGTTGCTCTGAAATGTTCCGTAAAAACTTCCTACAAGCAGGGAACCTTGACCTATTCTTAAATTGTGTTGACGCTGTTTCACTCACAGAGGACCTGGTAAATGTCCGTGGTCGGAAACCTATTGACCGCACTATTGAAAAACCGACAGACAGTCAGAAAATGTTCTGGCGGACTGTCAATTATACATTATCAAATGCTATCGTTATAGCAGTTGGTATCGCTGTATATGTTATTCGCCGTCGTTCTCGACTCGCTTATACGATGGCTCAAATTGCAAATTCGGAAAAGTAGTTCATTGAAATTAGGTACAAATAAAGAACATGAAGTTATAAATTAGAATAGGACATACGTTTGAGGAGGATAAAATTATGAATGTAAAGAAAATGTTAATAATACTTGTTGCTATCCTGGTTGTCTTGGTCGTGCTTGTGTTCTTAAGACAAACCAAAGAAACGCAACGTCCTTCGATTATTGAGCAGGCAAGATTTGAAAAACTTATTCCTGAAAGCCTGTCTCTAAGTAGTATTGTTAAATTAGAACTTTATGCAGGTGCAAAACCAGATGAAAAAGTAGTTATCGTAAAAGACGGTGATAAATGGCGTGTAAGCAGTCATTTTAATTCACCTGCAAAAAAAGAGACGGTAGAAGAGTATTTGGATAAAATTGTCAAACTTCAAGGTGAAATGCGAGCAGAAGTTCCCACAGACGATGCTTTAGCAGACTATAATTTAAAAGATGATCAGGCATTTCACGTGGATGTATATACTTCCGCTACAGGTGAACCAGCATTAAAATTATTAGTTGGCAAATCTCCAAGTTATCAATTGACTTTTGTCCGTAAAGCTGGTGAACGAAAAATCTATGACGGTGGTGTTAATTTCCGTCAGGAGGCTGGCATCTATGGGGATGAGGTTGACAAAGCACCAACCGCAGATCACTGGTTAGATAAAGATATATTAAAAATTGAGAAGGATAAAATTACCCGACTTGCTTATGAAATGCCTGATAAGAAACTGCTCTTTGAAAAGAAAGAAAAAGAAGTTCCTCAGGAACAAGAGAACGTGAATGAGGGAACCAACGAAGGAACAAAAGAGGGAACAAAAGAGGGAGAACAGCAAGCAAAGAAAAAAGAATATGAGTGGGTTCTTGCCCAAGGTGGAACGGGTGAAAAATTCAAAGAGACGGGATTACAAAATTTATTAGGTCGCTTTTCAAATCTAATGGCTACATCTATAGTAGACCCTGCTAAAAAAGCAGATTGGGGACTTGAACCACCCACGTTTAAATTAACTATCTCAAGGGATGGTGATGCGGATGTTGTGATTGAGGCTGGAAGACCTAATCCTGCACAAAATGGATATGTCCGTATTGCTACTAATCAAGAAGATATTGTTTATGAGGTTAGCAAGTATACATTTGAACAGATTTTCCCGAAAGGTCAAGACTTGTTTGACCTGCCTTCGTTAAATCTTGATAAGGAAAAAATTGAACAGGTTACTATCGAACAACCAGAAGGTAAAGTTGTAGTTAAGAAAGAAGGTAGCGACTTTAAAGTTCTTGAACCAGCTATTGATCTGAATATTCAAGTATCAACCCTGAACACATTAATATCCGCTTTAGCAAGTTGGAAGTCCGCAGATTACGCTGATAACGACGCAGATGTCGGAGAGTTTAATAAAACAGTAACATTTAAAGCTGGAGACGAAATGCATATCCTGAAATTAGCAGGTAATGCACGGACAATTGATGGTGTCTATGTAATGCTTGACGATAAACCCCAACGTCTCGTAGTTAACCGTACTGATGCTAATAAGATTTTGTTAAAACCCAGAGACGTTTATGAATTAAAAATTTTAGATTTTTCACCTGATAAAGTGACATCCATTGATATAAAAGAAAATGATGTGACACAGACGATTAAGAAGGGAGAAGGTGGCGAATGGATATTGTTGGCAGATGGAAAAGAGACCAAGCTGATAAACGACAATGTTATGAACTTCTTGAATAGCATAAATGGACTACAGGCATTGGATATTCGGCCTGACCTTGCATGGAATTCATTTACACCCGAAGTCAATATGCAGTTTAATATAACCGATAGTGAGCCATTAAACTTCTCTGTCGGGCAAGGACCACAAGAAAGTATTGTTTCGACAGTACCACGCTATAAAGCAGTTGTACAGCTTGCAAAAGAACGTTGGGAAGAGATTAAGAACGCCCTCGCTAAAGCCCGTGAACCGAAACCAGAAGAATCACCCAAACCACCTGAAGAACAACAGACACAATCATCAACTGAACAAGATCAACCAAATGCAGAAACATCAACCGAACAGCCGACAGAGTCAAAAGAAACAGAACAACAGCCAACACCTGCACCAGAATCAACTCAAATAACAATCACTCCCAGCACATCAGAACCACAACAGAGTTCTCAAACATCACAATAGATAATGTATCAAATTAATCATAATACCGACCTTGTATCCTCTACAAGGTCGGTTATTTATTTTTTTTATTGAGCCTATAGGGGAAAATGTGATTTTATAATCGGAAGAATAGTTATCTATAATCTTTTTTGTTTTAATAAGTATGTTAGAATATGACTCATTAATTAACATTAATACTTTGATTAAGGAGACGCAAGATGGCTAAAAAACTTCGGGTTGGATTTATTGGTGCGGGAGGTATTGCAATATTACACTACAACAGATTTTCAAAGATTAAGCAGGCAGAAGTTGTTGCATTGAATGAACCCAGTTCAAAATCAATAGACCAATTTCATAAACATTGCCCAAATTCAGTGTCGCTACCTATATATTCTGACTATAAAGACATGATAAAAAAAGAGAATTTAGATGCGGTAGTCATTTTAAGCCCTCATACCTTGCATTATGAACAAATTATGTATTCTTTGAATTGTGGCTTACATGTATTAACAGAGAAACCGATGGTATGTTCTATCGTTCATGCAAAGGAGGTTATTAAAAAATCGAAACAAGCAAAAAAAATATTGATGATTTCCTACCAACGGCATTTTGAACCGCCATTCCGTTATATGCGTGACCAGATACAAAGAGGTGCTATTGGAGAAGTTCAATTTGTGCAGGCATTATTGTCTCAGGAATGGTTACGTTTAACACGCAATACATGGAGACAGATTCCGAAACTTTCAGGTGGTGGGCAGTTGAATGATTCGGGCAGTCATTTCATTGATATTATGATGTGGATGACAGGTATGAAAGTAAAGGAAGTGTTTGCCAAAGTAGAAAAATTTGATGTTCCTGTGGACATCAATTCCGCTTTGACCTTAAAATTTGAAAATGGTGCATTAGGAAACCTATCTGTAATTGGAAATGCTCCAGGCTGGTATGAAGACCATACAATTGTGGGCAGTAAAGGAGCATTATTCCTAAGACAGGGCATAGGTGTTTTACAGCAAGATGAATTAGGTAAGCCTGTAAAAGTGAAACTGCCGAAAATGTCCAGCGACCCTGACCGCAACTTTATTATGAGCATCTTAGGAAAAGAAATGCCAGAAGTCCCACCCGAATGTGGTCTGAGAACTATGGAAGTAACCGAATCTGCATGGAACTCCGCAAAAACAGGGAAACCCGTCCGTGTTCCATAAATTTATTTTACGATAAATGTATTAGGTCAAGTATGACAACGAAATGTCTACAATTGTTTTGTGCTTACATGTTCTTCTCTCTCTGTGTGTTTGCCATAGACCTTCCTGATGATAAAGATTCACAAATATTCGAACACTACAAACAAGGGGTGTTTTTTTATGAGAAAGGAGATTTTCAATCGGCATTGGAGTGTTTTGAAAAGGCGTCCGTATCAAGTCACTATACTTTTCCATTTGTTCAAATAAGAATTGCACAATGCAAAGACGGTATGAAACTTACAGAAGAAGGGATTAATATTCTTGAGGAACTTATAAAAAAGGAACCGACACCTACTGCATGGAAATTGCCTGCTTATTTTTTTCTTGCCAAATATTACGAAAAAACAAATAATGCCCCATTAGCAGGACGATATTATTTAAATATTCACTCGGATATTTTCTTGCCATGGTGGATGGTTTCTCTCATAAATGACGGTGGTGCATTTTTAATAAAGACGAAAGAATTCCAAAAAGAGGGTTCTACCTTACTACAGCAAGTAATCAATTATGGTGGATATAATTTATCCCGAAAAGATTCCTTACTCAACTTATGTTTATCTGAAAATGAAGCAGATAGGGCTTTTGCTATCCGATACCTCCTCAGAAGCGGATATTTATCAGAGGCATGGTTTATCATCAGTAATCAATTTCCTAAATTATGGTTGGTATACACAGGCACGGTAAGTTCAGTTGCAACATGGAAAATATTTGAAGATGGAGGGAAAGAATTTATAGAGCAAATAAAGAATAGCAAAGATTCCGATTATGCATCATTGATTTTCGAATATGTTCTCCGTTGTCTTGTCCTTTCTAAAAAGACTTCCTTTGCAAATCAAATTTTAGAAAAAATGAATTATGATGTTCCTATCAATTTTGATATGGGCGAATTTTTATACTGGGCAGGCCAAAAGTCAGAACAGAATAACGATAAGGAATCCATCCTTTTCTACTACAAGACGCTCTTAAGAATGTTTCCACAACATAAACGAATTTCGGAGGCAGTTTTTAATTTGGGTTTCTGGTTTTATAGTAAAGAGGATGTTGTCAATGCATATGCCTATTTTGAAAAATTAATAACAGACTATCCACAATCATTTTATTTTGCAAGGTCTGCATATCTAAATGGGTTAATTTATGAAAAGAATGGTAATAAATTAAAAGCGAAGGAATATTTCAAAAAAGCATTGCAGGGGAAATTGGGTGATTATTATGTCCATCGCTCTGCTGATAAATTATTAAAAGATTACCATGAATCAATAGCAAATCAAAAAATGGCTCCGTTAAAACATTTGCCTGTTTCATCATTGATTGTGGATAAGCAAATTTCTTATGACATAGACACAATTACGAAAATATTGAATAAGAATACTGAATTGAAATGGTTAAATTATTTTGCAGAAATAGGGGTAGAAGAAAAGGAGTGGATTGCCTTTGACATTTGCAAAAGGGTTCAAAATGGAGAGATTGAATTGGATACTCTTCCCCTATTGTCTCATTTAGGGACTGCTCAAGTTGTTTGGGATCACTACTATTCACAATGTTTCACCACAAAGAAAGAAATGATAAATAAGAGCAACGAATGGCAGATACTATTCCCTATGCCATATTATCAATCTGTGCTCCACTGGTCAAAGAAGGTAGATGTGAATCCTTTTCTAATCTGGTCTATAATGAAACAAGAAAGTTCATATCGGACATCTGTTATTTCTACCTCAAATGCGAAAGGACTTCTACAACTTATACCCAGCACTGCAAAATGGATTGCAAATAAAGACGACAGACTAAAAGGGATTGACTATTTTTTGTGGAAATACCCTGAATATAATATTGCCTTAGGGTCTGTATATTTTCGATACCTATTAGACCGATTTAATGGGAATATTGTGTATGCTATAGCTGGATATAATGCAGGTCCTGGGAGGGTAGACGAATGGAAGAGAAATATAAAAGATAATGATTTAGAAACATTTATTGAAAATATCCCATTTAAAGAGACACGAAACTATGTAAAAAAAGTTTTGGGCAACTATGCAGGTTACCATTCTATTTATAAAGGCTTTTAGCTTACAGTAAATATGCAAATTTATTTTTTCTATATATTTGTGCTACGATATGGATAGAGATATTCAATCCCCTATTGTTCACGATTAAAAACAACCCTTTTTGGAGGAAAAAATTATGCGTATGGTTAAAGTTCTTTTCATTTCAGCCATGCTAATGGTTAGTGGCTATTCTGCAATGGCTCAGGATGTTGCTGAAGGACAGTGGATAAACCTGTTCGATGGCGAATCTCTTTTTGGCTGGGTTCAGTTTGGTGATGCAGATTGGAGTGTTCAAAATGGCGTGTTAACCGCTACAAAAGGCACAGGTGGATGGCTCGCTACAACATGTCCATTTGCTAATTTTGAATTATCCGCAAAAATAAAAGTTTCTGGTGATGGCACAGCAGGTCTGGCAATTCGTGTTCCATTAGAAGGACATTATTCGGAGAATGGTGGCGGTGCTATTACATTACAAGCTGGCGGTGAATATGATATTTCTGTGCGTGCAGTGGGAAATGCAGTATCCACATCTGTTAATGGCAATCCCGTAGAAGGATTAAATATCACAAATGCAAAAGGACATATCGGTATTCTCTATCATAAATACCATGATAAGAAAAAATCCACTAAGATTGAAGTTCAGTCAATGAAATTAAAGCCTGTTCAACTGAAATCTTTATTTAATGGCGTTGACCTGACAGGCTGGAATATTATCCCTGACCATAAATCTGTTTTCTCGGTTGTTGATGGTGCATTAAATATTAAAGATGGTAATGGACAAATTGAAACCGCGGATGTATATAAAGATTTCCTTCTACAGTTAGATGTTTTTGTAAACGGTAAAGCCCTGAACAGTGGTGTTTTCTTCCGCGGTCCGAAAGGTGTATTCTGGAAAGGTTATGAGTCTCAGGTCAAGAACGCATGGCTTAGCAACGACCGCACAAAACCTGTCGATTTTGGAACGGGTGGTATCTATGGTGTTCAAGAATCCCGCAAGGTTGTATCAAATGATAAAGAGTGGTATACCAAAACCATTGTTTGCGATGGCAATCACATGGCGGTGTGGTTAAATGGCTATTTAGTTAGCGATTTGTACGATACTCGCCCTGTCCATCCCGAAGGAGATGGGAAGAATGGGTATGTTCCATCTGCAGGGACGATACATTTACAAGGGCACGACCCTACAACCGATTTATCGTTCAAAAACATAAATATACAGGTGTATCCTGAAAAGTAAGAAATGTTTTGATAGCGAATTATTTCCAAGAAGGGACGAAGACGTATTCGTCCCTTCTTATTTATATCCCAGACTAAGTTACACAGGCAGAGTTCCTGTGTCACTTTTTGGGGGATATATACTGTTTTGTGTCCTTACATTTTTGCAAAACGAACTATCAAATAGATAACCTAATAAAAAAGATGCAGTTAAACACTTTTTCAAGGAGATTAACAATGGACACGATGGCAACCCGTTATCAAAATTGTTTGAAGCGATATGTTACCGCATTACGAAATGAAAAACCTGATTGTGTCCCTATCCGACCATTTGTAGCAGAGTTCACAGCCCGTTATTGTGGTTTTACCTGTCAGCAAGTAACTCATGATTATCGGATTGCCTTTGATGCGGTTTGCCAAACTGTGAAAGATTTTGATTGGGATGCGGTTGTCCCAAATATGGTGTATGTATGGACAGGTTTGGCTCAATCGTTGGGCTTGAAATATTACGGAATTCCTGGAATTGAACTTGACCCGAACACAGGGTTTCAATATAAAGAACCGCCCGAAGACCAGGCATTTATGAAAGAGGATGAATATGATGAATTAATTGCTGACCCAACGGGTTTTTTATACGAAAAATGGTTGCCTCGTGTATCAACAGAAGTGGTTGAACCTGGAAAACCCGCGAAAGTAAGGACTTATCAGGCATTAGTCAAAACAGCCATGGCAATGTATGATTATTTCTATGCCTTTGGTCCTCAAATTGAACGATTAAAAAACGAATGTGGAACAACCTCTGCTATCGCGGGGATTTTTAAAGCACCTCTGGATATTATTGCGGATAAATTACGTGGTTATATTGGTTTGACGATGGATTTACTAATCCAGCCAGATAAAGTATTAAAAGCATGTGAAGCCTTGATGCCCCATTTGCATCATGTGGCAAAGACAACCGCTGACCCTAATAAATTAGTTCCCATCGGCTTTTGGATGCATCGCGGTTGTACTCCATTTGT
>JAIWNQ010000105.1 GCA_020216745.1 Candidatus Hydrogenedens sp. | reverse complement strand
TACTCGAGAACAATTTCATAAATTCTATTGGCCTACACTGAAACCTATCATTGAAGAACTCTGGCGAGAAAGGCAGCAGGTTTTATTTTATGCAGAAGGTAATTGGGATGACCATTTAGAATCTTTCGCAGAATTGCCTGAAAAAAGTATTGTGTTCCATATTGACCGTAGTTCTCCCGAAAAAGTTCAAAAAATATTAGGTGAAAAATTCTGTATTAGTGGTGGATTACCGAACGCTATCCTTGCAGTAGGGACACCGAAAGAAGTGCGGGAACAGTGTAAAAAATTAATAAAACTTTTAGCCAAAGATGGTGGATACATTATGGACGCCAGTGCTATTATCCAAAATGATGCAAAAGTTGAGAACATTCAGGCTTTTACAGAGGCGACTCGTGAATATGGAATATATAATGGTATGGGTTGGTCAGGAATTGACAATGTATTAAACAGTGAACAGACGGTACAATCCACAGATGGATTGCACATCCAGAAACCGTCATGGCTGTCCTGTTATCCACCTGCTGGTGTATGTGTGCCCTGGGAAGAAAAACGGAAAGAAATACCTCAAATCAAGGGAGACGAATTGCTGGTTGAACAAATCTGGAACGGGATTGAAGCACATGGCTATACCTTTATCTGGCAAATGTTATTGTCTTTTTAAAACAGGCAATCAGAACGAATGAAAAAAATATTTAGGCTTTTATTTGTATGGTTGATAGTTCTTATAATTCTTTTTGCTACTTTGGAAATATTGTGTGATATTTATATACTCCACTTCATGGATAAAGGAACTTTTACTAATTATGCCTCAGTTGAGCAAATCTTCAGGAGAGTAAACAAGGAAAGAACAGAGTTAAAGGCGACTCTTCATCCATATACGGGGTATTTCCTAACACCAAACTATACCGATGGTTGCAATAAGCATAATTCATACGGATTCAGGGGAGATGAACTGGGAGAAAAGAAGGAAGGCGAAATTTGGATAGCCTGTTTAGGGGAATCTACAACATATGATTCTGATATTGAATGCTGGGAAGATGCCTATCCCGCTCAATTGGAGAAAACCTTAAATGAGAAAGGGATAAAAGCAAAAGTAATTAATGCGGGTGTTGATGGCTGGACCAGTTTTGAGATTCTGATTGATTTTACACTTCATGTGTCTAAATTCCCTGTGGATATAGTTATTTATTATGGTGGGCTTAATGATGTTGGACAAACACGCTTTGTCTATCCTATTCCTGATAATCTATTAGAGAGGGACATCGTTCTTGCCCGTAGGGGTATAGACGGATTATTTAATTATCCATTCTGGGAACGTAGTTCATTACTTCGGATTTTTATGTTAAAAGCAGGTTTGGCGATACCTCATACAGACTTAATTTTTCTTCATTACAGCCCTGAGAATAGGATGAACCAGTTTATCATTCAATTAATAAAAGGCACCTACCCATCAGGCATATTTAAGGAAGTTTCTCCAGAAAAAATCCTATCATCTAACCCTCCAATATGGTTCGAACACAATATTAGGAATCTTATCCTCCTGGCAAAATCAAAATCCATAACCCCTGTCTTAATGACATACATGATAAACACATCAAATAAAAATGATATTTTGATTGTACCTACATCTCCTGGGAAAGATATCTTGAAAAACATAATGATTAGAGGCATTAATGAGACTAATGATGTATTGAAAAAATTAAGTGTTGAATTAAATACCGCTTTATATGATCTACCCTCTTATTTTCCAACAGAAAATCCAAGTCTATTCCTTGATTTAGTTCATAACACACCACAAGGTGCTCATATAAAAGCGGAATTACTTGGTGAGTATTTAATTAACTCAGGAATATGTAAATGACACGATATTTCAAGATTTTTCTATCTTTTGTTATAACCGCTGGGGTTATTTTTGTCCTCGCCGAAATATCTACAAATATATACGTTTATTATTTTGCAGATGAGGATTCGCTGAGCCGTTATGCATCGATAACACAACTTGCAAGGATATTTAATAAGGATAAGAACAAATTAAGGATAACACCGCACCCTTATACGGTTTATACTTTGTCTCCTAATTATGAGGAGGGGTGCAATAAACACAATTTGTATGGATTTAGAGGCAAGGAACTTGGAACGAAGGAAGATGGGGAAATATGGATTGCATGTTTGGGGGAATCAACTACCTATGATTACGATATTGAATGCTGGGAGAAAGCCTATCCTGCTCAATTGGAAAAGTATTTAAATGAACAGGGAGTTAAAGCAAAAGTTATCAATGCGGGTGTTGATGGCTGGACCAGTTTTGAGATTTTGATTGATTTTAACCTTCGTGTTTCACGGTTACCTATTGATATTCTCATTTATTATGGTGGATTCAACGATATAATATTTACCCGATTGGTTCATCCAATACCTAAAAATCCTTTAGAGAGAGATATTACGTGTGCTCGTTGGGGTATAGACGGAATGTTTAATTATCCCTTCTGGGAGACCAGTTCTGTAATGCGAATTATCCTTGTAAAACTGGGATATGCAATCCCACATTTTGATTTGTTTTCGATGCATTTAAGCCCGCAAAATTGTTTCATAGATGTTGTTGTTCAATTATTGAATCGTTCTTATCCAGAAGGTATTTTTAAGGATATTCCAATTGAGAACATATTATTAAACAATCCACCAATATGGTTTGAGCAAAATTTGACTAATCTTGTTTTACTTGCTAAGTCCAAATCAATAATTCCCATTTTAACTACGTATGCTCTAAACAAATCCAAGCATAATAATCATTTTATAGTGAGAGATGAAAAATCTGTTGCTATTATTAATCGAATTATGTCGTTTGGCATAAAAGAAATGAATTCAGTGATAGAGAAAATTGCAAAAGAACAAAATATACCTATTTTAGATTTGGATAATTCCTATCCCGTTGACGGAAATCTATTCACAGATCTAATTCATAATAACGAGCAAGGCGCACAAATAAAAGCAGAACTAATCGCTAAATTCCTAATCAACTCACACATTATCAATCTTCCCAAACACGACTAATCCATTTCTCAACTTAACTACAAATATACTATGTATTCTTTATATCCATTTGTTTAGATAATTGGTATAATTAGTTAGTTCTACATTCACGATATTACATATAAAAATACGTTATTACTTATCTATTTAATTCCTGCTTCAACAAAAAATTTCTTCCATTCCTCTTTTCGCCATTTCAATGTGTCAATAGGAACTAAATATCTTTTTTCCCTTACAACTCCTAAATAGGGAAGTTCAATACCTTCATTAACGGGTACAAATTCTTCTGTATTGAAATATCCACAAATAAAAGCCTTTAAGTCAGTTTGTATTTCGCCACACTTGTATTTTTTTACTCTTTCCCGCAAATTACTTAAGTATTGGCTAAATAAAATATCTGAGGAAGGAATTTTACCTTCTGCAAAATTTAGAAGTCTTGTAAAACCACAAACCTCAACAAAAAATTGCAAAATAGGTTGCTGGGGAACAGAACATTTCACCATAATTCCATAATCGTAACCTATATCTGCTTCTGCCCATATTCCTCCCAAAGATGGCGAGGATTTAATACTTATTTTTTTTCCTCGCATTCATAATATCTGTTCTGTATTTTTCTATCTGCCTTGATATTTCCCAATCCAGTTCAATCTTTTTCCCTATAAAATTTTTCTCCAAAAATTTTTTAATCATAACTTCGCCTAATTTTCCTGTAAATTGGTCAACCAAGATAGATTCAAATGTTCTTCGTCGTTCTCGGAAACCTTTTGCACTTGTTGTTGCTCTCGTTCCCCCAGAAAACATTTGATAAGTAATTTCCATACAAAATAATAATAATCTAACAATATCTTCATCATCAATTTTAACAATAACAGTATTAGGCACGAGTTTTTCATAAATCCATAACAAAAGTTTTTCATCATTCAAGAAAGTCTTTTTCCCTTCATAAAAAACTATGTTATAATCATTCATCCTACAAGCAGAAAGTAATAAATCTCCTAATTCATCAAATTCAAAATATATTTTGCTCTTCTTAAAAATAATTTCCTGCTGTTCATTAATAAAATAGGACAAAATGGTTTTAAATTTTGTACTGTTCTTAAGGTCTACCTTTTTTATTGGTATCATATATCAACCTCTTTTTAAAATTATTAAATGTTCGGTTTTGATTCTACTATCCTCTTCTCCCGAAGCAGGATTTATCTTTGATTCGAACATTACACGAGAAACAATTCTATCAACATACGTTATTTCGTGATACCACCCCATTTGTTCTAAATGTTCAATAATGATATCGTCAATCGGTATAGAGGTTGTCCTGATTTTTGCAGGCCCTACGAAAATACACATATAGTTTTTAACTTTATTTTCTAATCGAGAAAAAGTACCTAATATCCCATGAAAATAACGGTCATATAGTAATAATAAATGACGTTCTTTTATTTTTTCTCTATATTGATAAAATGTCTGTGAATAGATATCTATCTCCGGAACAGTACAATAAGGAATCTCTTTTTTATTTAATTCTTTAATATAAGTTTCATCATAACCAAGCCAAAAAAGTTCTAATTTTGTAGAACGAATATATTCTTGTGCTTGTAAATAAGGTGGGGAAGTAATTAGAATATTGACTTCGTTATCTAACTCTTCTTTTAATGTATCAATCCCTGATTTTATTCTATATTCTACATTTTGTGGCTTTAGTAGTTTGTTTTCAAGAAGTTTTCTTTGTAATTTCCCTACTTCCTTTTCAAGCATATTATAAAAAATTGTTTTCCAATCTTTTTTTATTAACTCTGTTATCTTCTGCTTAGAATGTCTCGATTTATACAATTTATGGACTTTTTCATCCGCATAAGAAAAATACTTTGTAACATTTAATAAAGGAATAAGAAACAAGTATTTTAATCTATCCTCCAAAGAATAAATAAAACCCCATGATGTTGACAATATTTGAAGAAATTCCTCTGGAAACCAATAATTCAAATTAGACCACTTAGGAAGAAATTCTTTTTTAGAGATTTTAATTTCATTTAAAAGTTCAAATAAATTGACTTTAGGATATTCCATTATCGCTGTATTGTGAATTACATTTATAAGAGGATTCAAGTCCCATAGTTCATAAGGGTTCCCATAAACTCTTGACACAACTCCTACCGTTCCGTAACCTGCAAACGGATCAAAAATTTTTATTCCTGGTTTTGCGTATTCTTTTAATATAAATGCTATTACCTGAGGAATAAATTTGGCAGGATATTTATAAATTCCAAAGGCACCATAAGTGGTTGAAGGTATTTCTGGAATTGTTTCTCTGAAAAGTATCGGGACTTTTTTATTCGTAAGGGGAATAAAAGAAACTTCTTTATTCTTAGGGATTTTATTTTCTTGCCATAATGGTAATTGGTATGTTTTTTTCATATTACCTCAATATATCATGAGCATTGAAAGTGTTCTAATTATTCTATCATATTTTATAATTCATAATTTTATTAATAAATGTTTAATCATTGAAAATAGCAAAAACTTATGTATTACTTTGAGATGGGTTGACCTGTGCTGGCGAGAACAGTTTGCCATAAGGACCCGTTCGGGTCAACTTTTTTACGGCCTGAAATAACCATTTTGATGGGGATATGAACGAATTGATTATGGATATAACCAATGGTTAGTCCTGTGCGTCCTGTCATTCCTGCATGCACTGCATTTCGAGCCAGTGCATCACAAAAAGCCGAATCTTCTGCATTCGCAGGAACACTTCGTATTAAATAACTTGGGTCGAAATATTTCATCTGTGCAGGAATTCGTTTTTTATTAAAATAAGTTGTAATTGTATCTCTTAAAAATTTACCCGTATCAGGGTGTACAATATTCCCCGATGCATCTTGTTGTTCCTCTCCTTCTTTTATCCATTCTAAACCTGCACCTTCTGCAATAGCGATAAGTGCATGTTCTCTTGTAAGGATTCTTTGCTCAAGCCATGCTAAAAAACCATTATTACCATGAAGAGGAACTGGTACTTCTGGGATGATTGCATAATTAACCAACTGACTTGCAAGAACAGAATAAGCAGTAACAAACCCTGAATCTCTACCCATTAACTTAACCAAACCTATACCATATCGGACAGACTTTGCCTCTGTATGTGCACAAATAAGGACTTTCCTTGCTTCCTCAATGGCGGTGTTAAAACCAAAGGTTCGTGAAGTATATAAAATATCATTATCTATAGTTTTAGGAATTCCAATTATTGAAATGGGGTATGATTTTTCTTGCAATACATGGAATAATTGATAGGCACCACGATGTGTTCCATCTCCACCAACACAAAATAGTACATTAACACCCATAGAATACAAACATGAAATCATTTTTTCTGGAGCTTGTGGTCCCCGCGATGTGCCTAATATTGTTCCTCCTTCGTCGTGTATCTCGTCCACAATTTCAGGGTCAAGCTGAATCGGATGTAAATTTTTTTCTGGATTTAATCCTTCATATCCATAGCGAAAACCTAATATTTTCCGAACCCCATAATGAAACCACAATTCTACCACTAAGGAACGAATTACATTATTTAATCCTGGACATATACCTCCGCAGGTTACTATTCCCGCAACTGTCTTCTCGGGTTGGAAGAAAATTTTCTTTCGTGGACCTGCTTTCTCAAAATATATCTGCTCTTTTTCTAAATACTCTCCTTGTTCATTAATCTCTATTGAATTAGAGATATAAGTATTATCATCAATAAATAGTAAATTCTTTTTATCCTGTTCTGATAAAAATTTTTCTAATGGTGAAATAATATTACATTCTCCAAGTAATGAAATTTTAGCAATCATAACTAACCCTTTTAATTATCCGATTATTACGCAAAGAAACTATAAAATATAGTGTTGTTTTTTCTATGATTTATGATATAATAAGATTAATAAAAATTATAACATATATATAATATTTAATTTCGGATAATTATTATGAAATGGTGTGGGAGAACAATTTCATTCTTTGTGTTTTTCCTTTCATTTTCATATACTCACGCAGATTTATACCGTATTTACGAAGGTGCACCTAATGATGCAACGGGAAATCCTAACGAGTGGGGGTTTGAACAATTATCTGATGCATGGACACACGCCACAGTTACAAATCCCGGTAATCACACTATCCGAATAGAATGGCAAGGACCAAGTCAAAGTGAGGGGGTGTACTTTCTCGTACCGGAATTAGTCCTCGCAGATAGTGGTGATATTGAAGTAATTGCTGATGTTGGCATTCGTCCGGAGATTAGACCTAATAGCGATCATCCTGTATTTACAAATAATTCTACGATGGGAAAAATTTTAAAAATTATTGGTTACGATGAAGGTGTGTACAACCGAATAGCGTTATTTTCTGAATACTCTTCTCCGCTGATTGCTACCTCGATGAATGGAAACGGTGTTTTTATAGTCGAGAAAGCAAATTTTATCAAAAAGGAGCGTGTTTGGGAGCCAGTAGAACAACCGGGAGCACCCAATGGAAGTTATATATATTTGCAGAATGTTCCTGCGAGCAAGCACCAGTTTTACATGGTTAGGTTCTTAGGAGGGGACGAAGTCGAGCAAACTTTACCGTTGATGGTTCTTGGACCAATGAATGGCACTGGAATAATGGAAGCCCAGTTGCGATATATAGACTTTAGCTATGCCAAGGGGAGAGGGACTCGATTATCACTGAAAAATATGGTCAAAATTGCATTAGAAGAATGTATCTTTGCTCCTGAAGGGAGTAGTACCTATTCCGATAGTGCAATAGCAGTACGAGCAGATAGTCCTACCGCAAGTGATGGTGGGTCGGAGGTAGTCTTTTATAACTGTTCATTCCGAAGTGGTAGTGCAAATCTATTTGATAAGTTAGGCGAGGATAATCAAACTACGCCGAATATTTATCGGCTATACAAGCCAGTATTCACAGGTGCCTGTGGAGAGCGTGCATTCAACTTTCAGCAAAGTAGTGCTCGAGTAGAAATATTAGGATTAGAACCAGGTACAGATTGGTTCGACACAGCAGATGATGTAATCCCATCTCCAATATACTGGGTAAATATGGATGGTATGACAAGCAATACAGGGACTTATGCTCGCATATTGCGTGGCTCAATAAAATTTTACCGTGCGAAGGGTATAATCAAGCCATATATTGGTTATGCAATTACCTGTTTAGGCGGAGAATTATCAGGACCGGTTGAAATTGAGATGGATTCTTGTTGGTGGGGTTTTGGTGCAGGGACATTTCGCTCCGGTGCCACTGGCGGTAATTATGGTCCTGAACTGAACATTGCTAATACCATTTTTTACGGTGGTGGCGTTCTTTCATATATAGATACACGCGGTTTTAGTGACACCTTATCTCCTACTGCGTTTGCTAACATTCGGTTGCATCATGTAACACTTACTTCGCCGGAAGCTAACCCAGTAACGAATTGGCTAATTCATGGTAGGACGGGTGATACATTATATTCTGCGGGCACTATTTTTGATGCTCCTAATGCCTCTAATATTTTGCCCGTTTGGGAAACAGGTTTTGAATGGAAAAACTTAGCATGGAACCGTAACTCTGCAGATGGGAAAGGTGGTTTCGAGACACCGCCAGATGACCAAATTATAATTTATGCCGATCCAAAATTGGATGATGTCGGCAAATTACAGACAGGGAGTGGTGCATTAGGCCGTTCAGGAATAACAGATACAACCAATATAGATTTTGAAGGACAAAGCAGGCCTTTACCTCCATTCTATGCCTCGCCAGATATTGGTGCTGACGAAGGATTCTTCCGTCCCACAGACATAATACCCGATTCCGACCCAATAGAGGTGCTGGACAATGTTCCTGAAGGTACAGTTGTAGCAGAGTTTACTGTGGTTGACCCTGACCCAGAAGAGCCACATACCCTGAATTTGGTTCAGAACGGAAATGGAGCGTTTCGACTTGATGGCAATCAATTGGTGGTGGATTTGCCAAGTGTATTAAATGGATCCGAGAATCCATATTTAACCGTTCAGGTCTGGGCAACGGATATGATGGGATTATATTATGATGAGACTTTTCATGTCCATGTGATTGATGCGACACCTGCGTATGTTGCCTCGGTGCAGGTTACTCAGCCATTGGAAGTCGAGGTGCAATTTTCAGAGCCGATGCGAACAGATGAATTGGGCGAACCGAGTAATTACACTATTTCTAATGATGGCAAAGGAACCTTATCCGACAATCCAAGCCAAGTGACGGAAATAGATAATAAGAATGTAAGACTAATCTGGAACAGCGGAGAGATGAAAAATGGGGGAGATATAACTGTAACCGTAACAGGGGTGTTCGATGCACAAGGCAATCCCATAGGTCAACCGAATAGTGGAACACATGTCGGCGGTGGAACTGGGGGTGTGCCTCCAATGTTAGCATCGATCGAAGTGATGGGGCCACGACGGATTAATGTTGTTTTTTCGGAATCTATGAAAGAAATTGAGCCAGGTAATGTGCTGAATCCTGCCAATTATCGATGGTGGATAGATACTCCTCCAGGTAGTGAACCTACCAATGTAGAAAAGGTAGCTGAATTTCCACCGACCTATGCTATATCGTGGACAACAGGCACAGGTATTTCAGAAGGGCAAGAAGTAACAGTGCAGGTAAATGATGTTCAGGATTTAGCAGGGAATGTAATTGACCCACTGCACAATACCGCATCAGATATTTTTGAGGTAACATTGCCAAGGGCATTGTCCCTTACAGCAGTCAATGAGAGGACTTTAAAAATTAAGTATAGTGAGGATATGGGCTCTTCGGCATTGTTTATTGGTAATTATACAGTTGGTAATCCGTCAGGGGCTTCTGGTAAAGGTACGCTTGTTATTCACCCGTCCAGGGTTATCCAGGATACAGACTCAAGAACCTATATATTGGAGTGGGACGAGGGTGAAATGAAAGGTGGCTCATT
>JAIWNQ010000104.1 GCA_020216745.1 Candidatus Hydrogenedens sp. | reverse complement strand
GGTTCAGATTGAGGTGCAAAATGTCAAAGACATATACGGAAATCTAATCGATCCGGATTGGGATACAGTGGTATGTTCGAGTATCGGGATACCTCCCTATGTTATTGATGTAAGAGTAGTCGATAGTAAAAGAATACGGGTTTTATTCTCGGAGGCGATGGAACCATATATGATTCTGGCTACGAGGTATAGTTTATCTGGACCGGGTAAGGGCACGTTAAGCACAAATCCTAACACGGTGCAGAAAATAGCACCCGATAATTATCTTTTAAATTGGAATAACGGGAATTTATTACAGGGTGAAGATATCACTGTTAGCGTGTCCACAGGAACAGACCTTGCCGGAAATTATTTAATCGAACCAAAAAGTAAAACAGTAACAAATCGTATTAAGATTCTTTCATACCTTGTAGGAGGGGATTACTATCTCGGAGATGCAGTTGTTCTGTCATTTAATATTTCTGGTGGGGAAGGGGCACTCACATATCAATGGCTCAAAGATGGGGAGTCCGTAGGGCCCAATTCAAATACATGGGAGATTAATGGATTAACATTACAAGATGCAGGAGAATACCAATGTTATGTGGGTGACTCTCGAGAAGAAATGGTTTATACAAATAAGGTTCGTTTAAGAATTTATCCTCGTATGGAGTTATTACAACAGCCAGAAGGAGCGATTGTCGTTGATGGGGGGCATTATACATTAATGATTAATATTACAGGTGGTATTCCTCCTATAAATTATCAATGGTGGAAAGATGGTGAGCCTATTGGTGGTAATGAATCTATGTTGTTGATTGAAGATATGTCAAAAGAGGATGAGGGAATTTATTGGGTGGAGGTTTCTGATGCGAAAGAAACAATAGTATCAAAACAAGTGGAAATTAAATACACAACTGGACTTACATCTATAACTTCTTTCGGCATCGTTAATATCATTATTGTTATTGTTGTTATGGGCGTTTTATATGTTAGGAAATTAAACATCGCGCAACGTTAGAGTGAGAAAAAAGTTATAAATTAGGGATTATTCCCAGCGGGGTTTGATGCTTTCTCCATACGAGATGACGTCTTCTACTTGGGGCAAACTTACTTCAACCCCCATCTGTTCCAGTAATGTCCCTTCTGCAAGATAGAGGTCGGTAAGGGCTTTTTCGTATGCAATTTGTGCTTGTAATTCCAGAGTTTTTGCAACTGTATAATCTGTTTGTACTTGTAATACTCGCCAGCTGGTACTAACTCCTAAACGGAGTCGTTTTTCTTCTGCGATAACATTCGCTTCTTGTAATTTGCGTGCCTGACGATTGCTTTCGACAAGAACACGATTTGTCTCCACGTTTCGTACTGCCAGATGAACACCCATCATAATTGTTTGTTCTATTTTCTTTTTTTGTTCCTCTGATTCGCGTTTAGTAAGACGGGCTCGCTGATAGGCACCTCTCCCAGCACGATTACCGAGGGGAACCACGGCTTTAATTCCATAGGTATAGTAAGTCTCATCATCATCACGAATTCCGTAAAACATTTTAGCAAGGGAACGGTCTCTTCCACCTTGCCCGTAACTACCAATAACATCCACTTGCGGAAGCATTTCGTTACGTGCTTTTAATAATTGTAAGTCAGCAATGTCAATCTGCAAGCTTGCCATAACAATTTCAGGGCGATTCTTTAGAGCCTTTTCAACAGATTGGTCTACATCAGGTGCTAAATTTTCTACGTTAAGACGTTCGTTTTCAAAACTATGAGGTCTGTCCGTGGGAACAATTAACGTTTTTGAGAATAAATCACCATCTCTTAATAAAAGAAAGTTTTTCAGGATATCTGATGCACTTTCTAATTGTGCCTGTGCAGTAACCAGCTCACTTTGTCGTGTTGCGACACCCGCTTTGGCTTGGAGTACTTCAATATCTGCGGCTGTGCCAATTTCGCGTCGTTTTTCACTGATGGATAATAATCGTTCTGCATTTGCCAAAGCCTCTTCACGAACCTTCACATTTTCCATCGCTCCCACAAGGTCCCAGTAAGCTTTAATAATTTCCGCAACTGTATTCATAACGGTCATTCTTAATTGGGCTTCGCCAATTTTTTCCGAATGTTTTGCCATCTCAATCTGAACAGCATTAACCTTAATACCAAAGCCTTTTAGTAATGGCTGAGTAAGGGTTAGTAAGAGTCGTCCACCATACTCTTTGGTAAAATCTGAGAAGGACGTTTCTTCAATTTCATTATTGAAAGTAACTGCGTATTGTGTGCCTAATTTTATTTTTCCTGCAACTGTTGATTCGAAAGTTGTTTGATGTGTTTCTACGCTATTAATTCCAGCATAAGCACGAATTTGCTGATTGGCGATAATAGAAGCGTAATTATATTGAAGAGATGTTTGCCAAAATGGGTCAAACATCCCTGAGGCTGTTAATTGGTCTGCTTGTGCCTTTCTTGGTTCTAATCCACTAACGATAATATCTGGATTCTGTTTTAATGCTATCTCAATACATTCCTTTAATGACATACGTGCAACAGCATTCGGTCCTCGTCGCTCTTCTGTGGCTTTCCGTAACGCATCGAGGTCAATTAGGTCTACGGATATTTCCTTTTGAAGATTTAGTTCGCTTCGTCCAGAATTTGCATTGATACCACTGTCAGTTTCTGTAAGAATATCTTTGGCTTGTTCTTCTGATACACCTAATTGAGAATTATCTTTATTTTCCTTCTCTGTATCTTGTGAAAAAGCGAATGGTGTAGATAGTAAAGAAATAAAAAGTAAAATACGTATGAACTGTTGCGTTCTGACGGAGATATCTTTGGTTTTCATGCTCAATCTTTTCCTTCTTGAGTTAATGATAAATACAAATTATATGATATTTGGTAAAGGAAACAAAATATGTTAAAATAAACTCAAGAGTTAATTCTATGTGCGGTGTAAATAGAATCTGCCAATATAAACAATTAATTTAATTATTTGTTACTGAAAGTGGGTATTTTTTTAAGATGAAAGGTTCAACAAATTCATTATTTAGTCTCGTTGTTTTATGGGGTATTATTTTTATTGTTATTGCTTCTTTCTTGACAGCACATTATTATATTTCACAATATCAATATTTTGTAGATCCTGAAAATTATATTATTAGAGCAAAATACTACTTTCAAAAAGGAAATATAGACAAGGCGAAAGAGGAAATAGAAAGAGGTATACAGATATTCAAGCCCGTTGATGAAAAAGCATATTTATTTTTAAAAGACATCAAAACAAAAACAGGGGACATAGGTTCTATAGAAAAATTAGTTATGTATTATGAAATTGCAAAACTTATAAAGAACTGTCATACAGCCGAAGTAAACAAATTGGATTTTAATATAAGTGTCTTACATGATGATTTTATAACAAATCTTTCATTATCTAAAACATCATCTTTATCCCTTCTCTCTATGTGGAAACTATTGACAAGAAATACCTGGAAATGTTTACAGAATGGAGGATGGACAGAAAAACAAATTCTGACTTTTCTCCTATATAGCGGGGGGGTATTTGATTTTACTTCAAGAATAGGTAATACAGGTGTAGAAATTGACGAAGATGTATTAATACTAAGTGAAGGTAGTCCAGAGGGAAGTGGAGCACAGATATGGTTTCAAGGAAAGAACTATGCAGGAAATCGAAGGGGGCTGTATGTATTAATACTAACACCTCCTCCTTGTAAAGTTTTCAGAGCAGACCGTTTTGATATATGGGAAAGTCAAAATGAAGCCTATAAGATGGAGCAGTTTTTAGAAGAAGTGCCAGAGGGACATATTGGAGTTTTTGCAGTATCGGATGAAGCGACAGAAAATATGACAGACACATTAGAACAAAAGTTATTATCCTTCGGTTTTTCTAAGAAAACATATAATCAAAAAGATTTAGTATTATTTGGTTATGGTTATGCTTTTGCAGGGATTGGTGTTAAAGGTGCAAAAGAAGGGATGGCGGTTCAAAATTGGGCTAAGTATGAACCTTCAAAAAAGAATATCCCTGTTGCAGTTGTAGGTATATTAAAAGGAGGCCAAAAGAAATGAAAACACACGACTGGGCATATGTCACTGTTTTTGCACTATCATTTTTATGCACATTGATTCTGGTTCCGATTTTTCGATGGTTAGCAATGAAATTGGGTATTTATGATGTGCCTAATGAGAGTAGAAAAGTTCACAAAAAACCTATACCCTATTTAGGAGGCTTAGCTTTTTATATTACCTATTTGTTAGCGTGCTTATTTGTTGAATGGAGATATCCACAATATTTTGATAATAAGATGGTAGTAATTGGTATTGGTGGAACATTTATTGTATTGATGGGAGTGTTAGATGATTTAATCTCAATTCCAGCAAGCAAGAAATTAGTAATTGAATTAATATTTGGAATAATTCTCTTTTTTTGGGGGTTTCAAGTAACCACTATTGCACATCCTTTAGGAGGTACTATTAATGTTGGACCTTTAGCTTTGGTGATAACTGTATTATGGATAGTTGGTGTTACTAATGCGATTAATATCGTAGATGGACTTGATGGACTTGCGAGTGGTTTAGTGGCTATTTCATCACTCACTATTTTTACTATATCTTATAGTAATAAACAGATACTTAGTTGTTTAATTATGAGCATTTTGTTAGGTTGCACGATTGCTTTTCTAATATATAATTCTCATCCAGCATCAGTTTTTATGGGTGATGCAGGGGCACTTTTTTTAGGTTTTGTTTTAGGCTGTGCCACATTAGTAGAGCGTAAAAAGGGTGTTACAATTGTTGCATTAACAGTACCTATTGTTGTATTAGCAGTTCCCTTCTTAGATACCTTTTTGAGTTTTTTAAGGAGGATGCGCCGTCCCAAAGAAGTTGGTTTTTTTGCCTCAGATAAAGATTGTATATATCATCGATTGTTACGATTAGGCTTATCCCAAAGACAAGTAGTATTTTCCTTGTATTATTTTTCTATTTGTATGGGGTTCCTTGCATATATCACTTCGTTATTACCATCAAAATACGCTTTTCTCGTACTTATTTTAGTTTGTATGATGATATTAATGGGAGTGATTATCTTACATTTCGTTGAAAATATCGCGGGAGAAAAACAGAATCAGAACAATAATATACAGGGATAAAACGATTTCCCGATGTACATAAAACCTTGATATCAAGTTAATTTAAGTAGTTTAAGAGTTTTTTCTAATAATTGGATTTCCTGTTTGGAAAGTTCACGATGTGGAGGACGGACAAATCCTGCATCGATACCTCTTAGTTTCAATGCTTGTTTAAAGATGGCAAGGTTTCTACCGTATTGTAGGATTTGACAAAGTTTTGTTAATTGGGATTGGTAAATCCATGCTTCGGGCAGTTTACGTTTCATCACATTTTCATAGACGCCGAGATAAATTTCTGGTGCCACATTAGATGTTCCAGAAACAGCTGCTTGCACCCCTGCTAAGAAAGCCTGATAGCCGTATTCATCTACACCGTTTATTATAGTGAAAGATGTAGGTTTTTGGAGTAATAATTCAGATAAGTTCACCATATTCCCTGTGCTGTCTTTAATTCCAACAATATTTTTGTGTTTTTTTGCTAATTTGATAATAAGTGAATTGGTTAGAAAATTCCTTGCACAGGATGGAATATTATAAAGTAATATAGGAAAGTTAGGGAATTCAGAAGCAATGGTGGAGAAATATTTATAGAGAGCCTCTTCATCATAATAATAATATCCTGGTGCAACTATACCTGCACCGTAGGTTCCTTTTTCAACTGCATGAGCAGTAAGTTCTATTGTTGAATGTAAATCAAAAGTGCCTGTATGAGCAATGACCATTATTTTCCTATTTACACATTTCAAAACACTTTCCAAAAGTTCTTTTCGTTCCTCTATGGACATTACAAGACCTTCGCCTGTTGTTCCGCCTACGAACAACCCATGCACCCCTTTCTCCTGAAGAAATTGTATAAGGCGATGTAGCTTAGGATGGTCAATTTCTTTTCCACCTTTAGTAAATGGGGTTAAATTTGCACAAATAATACCGCGGATACTTTTTTGTTCCATTGTTACTTCCTTCAATCGTTTAATTTTTATTCCTTCAGGGATACCTATCTGGTCCCCAAGGTTTTACATCTAATTGTTGTCGTTGAGTAATAAGAGAATATGCATCTATGTCATTATTCACGATAACACCAGGACCAACACATGAATAAGCACCGACTCGTATACCTGGCATAAACATGACATTAATACCTGTCCTACAATAATCACCTATATACGTTAGGTTGCCGTGATATGGAGGTGTTTCTAAATGTTCTTTACATTTCATTGGTCGCGTTGTATTATCAAATCGCCAGGTAGCACTAATAGTACCGGCACCGATGTCTACATGTGAACCAATCATTCCCGAGATACAACAATAATGAACCATAAATACTGTATCTAATGTTAAACCATAAAATTCTGCATTATGTAAGACTAAATTTGAATCTCCTAACACTGACTCACTAAATATCTTTGCATATTCAGAGACTATAGACTTTGTTCCTATAAAAACTTGACTTTCTATAATAGCACCGTAACTGATTTGACTATCGGATCCCAAAAATAGGTTTCCTTTAATAATAGTGTTTTTGTCTATATTTGCTCCTTCTTCGAGCCAGAGTTTCGCCGTCGATGCAATATCAGCCCCGTCGCTTATTTTTGCTTTACTCGCAATCTTCGAGCTTTCTAAATTACGGAAAAAGTGGTTTAATGCTTTTTGATTTGCCTCAATAATGTCCCAAGGATGGTCTAAATCGACAACAAAATCCCGAGCAGAAATTACAGATATTTCTTGTTTATCTTCGAGCATGATTTCTAACATTGAGGGTATATTTCCCTCTGGCATTGGCACAACCCCTAAAGGTGTAGAGTGGATTATCCCTGCTTCCTTTTGAATATAGGCATCAATCATATTTGTTTTCCCAATCACAGCACCACAAAACCAGTAATTAGATTCATTTCTATTAAAATCAAGCCCTTCCAATTTCCTATTAGAAGATACCTTTAAAAGTAAAGAATGTTTAGGGGCTGGCTGTTGATTGGAGACTAAAACAGATGTAACAGGCTGTTGTTCCTTATAAGTATTTATAAAGTGTTTCAGGGTATGATGCGTTGTCACAATATCGCCATGTATAATCATCAGTTCGGGTGTAGAAACAGAAGGAATTGCTACTCGAATTGAAGAGGCAGGGTCATCACATTCTTTGAGATGAATGAAACTAATTTGACTTATATCCTTCAATGCGTATCGTATGCTTTGTTCAAGGTGCTTTGTAAGAACAATAATATGTTCTATACCCAAATCTTTTAATTGTAGAGCCAGCCTTCGTATAGCAGGGGTATTTAATATTGGAACTGTAACCTTGTTTCTAATTGTAGAAAAGGGGAAAGCACTTGAGCCTTTTCCACCAGCAAGGATAATCGCAGAAATCATTATGACGACACCTTTTTTATAAAATATAACTGCAGTTATAAAGCATTATTCTGGAAAAATTTTACGATTATGTATGTAGCATCTGGTTCAGGGGCTGTTGGACCCACGATAAATTTCGGATATCGATTTTTACCACCAGGCCAGGTATGTCCACCTCCATTAACCTTATACAACATAACCCTTGGGTTGCACTTAAAATCAAATATCTCTGTGGTGAAATTATCATCACGGTTTGTGTCTGGATAGTTTTTTAACAATGGTTCTTCCTGGCATCCGTATTGGGTTGCCCACCATTTTGCATTCTCTTCTGCGGATAAGAAAGTGGTTTTTTTAATGCCAGCATGAGTTGCTCCTCCATCATAAGGGACAACAGGGTCTTTTGTTCCATGGATAATAAGGACGGGAATGTTTTTTATTGGCTTTCGCTGGCTTGCATGTTCCTGTGTCATACTCCCCATCACAGGTGCGATTGCAGATATTTTATCAGAATAACATGCAAATGCCTGTATCATCATTCCTCCCGCAGATGCGCCTGTTGCATATATTCTTCCTGGATCTACGCGATATTCCAACACCAAAAACTGAATAAGTTCTTCTATAAAGCGGGTATCATCGTTTGGAATAGGGTCTGTTTTCCATGTTCGCCATCTCCCTTGTGGATATACGACGATAAATTGCTCCCTATCAGCATAATCGTTTAATTGGGTGAGTTTTTCCATGCCTCGTGCTGTATCACTAAATTGATGAAAGGCAAGAAGGAGAGGCGGTTGTATACTCGTGTCCAGTTTAGATGGTATGTGAATACGATAATATCGTGTTTTACCGTCAACTGTAATTTTTGAATATCCCACATAGCAGGAAGTAAACGATAAGGCAATGGCAATAGATAAAATAATAATTGCAACCCCTGAGAACGTAAATAAGCATTTTTTACATTTTCTCATATATATCCCTTCCATTGATTAGGTTTCCATTCAGCAACGTAGTGTATAAAATAGTATAATATAACATAACTAACATTTATTTTATACTTAGTATTTTACAGAAAGCGAGAAGTGACATGGAGTCTTCATCGTGTAGTATTAATTTGTCGCGAGTCAATTATCCTGGACAAATCCGTCTGGAGCTTAAAGGTTCAATTTTAATAATTCACAAAGAGACATGGGTATCAAAATATTCGTTATATGTGCCAGTGGAAGTGGTTCATATTGAAGAAAGTAGAAATCGTAATTATCGGAAGTTATGGGAAGGGGTAATTGGCTTGATGGTAGCTTTTTTGTTGTTTTTACCTCTTAGCCTGTGGTTTATCTACAAGCCTTTATTCAAAAATTCTGATTTGTTATGGATGCTTCCATTAATTGGGTTGTTTATTTTCTCTTTTATTGTGGGTTTGCGTGGGATAATTTCATTTTTCAAATTTAATCCTGTGATGAATATTATACTGACACATAAGGCACAGGCGATGCGTTTTTCATTTTGGTTGAAACCTGAAGTAAAAGTAGCAGTAGAAAATTTAATAATGCAAATTCAAAAAATAAAAGAAACATTGCAGAAAAATAATTATGTTCCACTTCGCATCTGTCCGATGTGGTATCATTCTAAACCTTATCGAAGGGCATTTTTAGTTGGTTCCGCTATCAGTTTTATATTATTCTGTATCATATCTATCCTTTATGTATTTCAAGTTGCAGACGATTATAACTACAACATTTGGTGGTTATATATTATTCTTCCATTCCCTCCGATTGTCTCTATTTTAAGTGAATTTATCCGCCGTAATTTCCCTTTTACGTTACCTGCGGAATTTAAGCGTGCAAGACGTGCTGTTGAAAATGGAAATTATTCTATGGCAATTTTTGAACTACAACAATTATTAAAAAAGCAACCACATCTTAACTTTGTTCGTTTTTTTCTTATACAGGTTCTGACAGAACACGGTGAATTTGATACAGCACTAAAACAATGTGAGGAATTCTATTCTCAAGCACCATCGTTAGCCACAGAATTACAGACTACCATCTGGTGGTTACGGTGTGTTCAGGAACGAATGAATGAAACCAAGCCTAACCATAATAGCAGTCAAGAAGGTTGACGTGCGTAAGAAATATATTATAATTTTGAACAGTGATAATGAGTTTGATGTGTCTTAAGGCCAAAGTACTTTTCAAGGAAAATCTGTTTTTTTGTTAAAATTAATATACCTTTATAATACTTTTTTAATTTATACAGGAAAGGTAGCGTATGCGAGTCCTAATTTTTGGTGCAAAAGGTCAGTTAGGTAAAGATTTAATAAAGTGTTTTCAACCAGAATATCAAGTTATAGGATATGACCTACCAGAATTAGACATTACAAATGCAACTGAGGTGTATAGGTTATTAGAAGGAGAGGCTCCTGACCTCGTTATTAATTCGGCAGCATATACAAATGTTGACCGAGCAGAGGAAGAAATTGACAAGGCTTTTCTTGTAAACGAGGTTGGAGCACGTTTTGTTGCTGACCTTGCAAAGCAGTGGAATGTGCC
>JAIWNQ010000103.1 GCA_020216745.1 Candidatus Hydrogenedens sp. | reverse complement strand
TGTTGTTTACTACAGCACAGATTACGTATTCGATGGGACACAAAGGAAACCCTATACAGAAGATGATATTCCCAATCCCTTGTCAGTTTATGGACGTTCTAAATTGGCTGGTGAGCAGGCAACAAAAGAAGTAAATCCGAAACATTTTATTTTGAGGACCGCATGGCTTTATGGTCCAGGTGGAAATAATTTTATTGAAAAGATGGTAAACCGTGCACGCACTGCGGAGAAATTAGAAATATCTGATGATGAAATTGGTTCTCCCACATATACTTGGGATTTAGCCCAGATGACGTTAGACATTGCTAAAACCCACCAATACGGATTATATCATGCGACAAATAGTGGTGAATGCTCACGTTACCAATGGATGAAAGAATGTTTTGAATTATTAGATATATCAACACCAGTGCTTCCCTGTTCCCGTTCAAAGTTTGTGCTCCTCGCACAGAGACCTGCATATTCAGCTATGGACAATCGGAAAATTACTTCTGTACTCGGTAGAAAAATACCGTCATGGCGTGAAGCGGTAAAAGAATACATAAAACGTAGGGAAGAAATCTGATGAAGAAAATACTCGTAACGGGTGGGGCTGGTTTTATCGGCTCAGCCTTTATCCGTAATATGTTGGCATGGTACCCTGACCTTTCTATTGTGAATCTTGATAAACTTACCTATGCTGGTAACCTTGATAATTTACGAGGTATTGATGAATCACGATACACCTTTATTCGTGGAGATATTGCGGATGCAGATACCGTAGAACGGGCTATGGAATCTTGCGATGCGGTAGTGAATTTTGCAGCGGAAACACATGTAGACCGCAGTTTAATGGGTGCCAAGGACTTTCTCAAAACAAATGTAGAGGGTGTATATCAGATTCTAATTACTGCTCAAAAAAAGAATATAAGTAGGGTACTATTGGTTTCGACAGATGAAGTCTATGGAAGCAGAGATAAAGGTTCTGCTACGGAGACCGATTTGATAAACCCACGCAATCCATACAGTGCCTCTAAAGCGGGCGGTGAATTGTTAGGCAAAGCCTTTTTTGAATCGTTTAAGTTGCCAGTATTAATCACACGTGGATGCAATACCTACGGGCCCTATCAATATCCTGAGAAGGTTCTACCTCTGTTTATCACCAATGCAATTGAAAACAAACCCTTACCTTTATACAAGGGTGGAGAACACAACGTTCGTGATTGGCTATATGTTGATGACCATTGCCGAGCAATAGACACCGTTTTAAGGGAGGGGACACCTGGCGAGATATATAACATCTCTGCAGGATTTGAAAAAGAAAATATTGAAATCACACGTAAGGTTCTCGAACTAACAGGAAAAGATGAAGCGTTAATTCAATGGGTACCCGACCGTCCAGGACATGATTATCGGTATTCCATGAATTCCGCTAAACTTCGAGCATTAGGTTGGGCACCATCTGTTAACTGGGAGGAAGGAATTCAAAAAACAGTTCGGTGGTATAAGGAAAATGAATGGTGGTGGCGGAAAATTAAAGAAGGTGAATTTAAGAAGTACTATGAGGAACAATATATAAGTAAAATGAAACTAAATAGTTGAAGGAGGTTTACTACTATGGCACAAGAATGCAAAAATCAAGAACGGAATCAATCTTTTTGCTCATGTAGTTATCCGGGTTGCCCGAGACATGCCTTATGTTGTGAATGTCTCCAATACCATCTTAAAAAGAGACAACTGCCTGGATGCTGTTTCCCACCAGAGGTGGAGAAGACATATGACCGTTCTTTTGAAGCCTTTGCTCGTGCATGGAATTTAACAAAGTAGCAAATATAAATTGATTTGGACTTGCAAATATGAAAGAATTGCTCAACATATTAAAGAACCAACAACGAAGCGTAGTCGTGGTTGGTAGTGCTAATGTTGATATGGTGGCAAAAGTTCCACGGATGCCAAAGGAAGGGGAATCCCTTCGTGGGGACTCGTTATCCGTGGTTTTCGGTGGGAAGGGGGCAAATCAAGCTGTAGCCCTTGCAAGGCTCGGGGCAAAGGTTCGTTTTATTGCTTGTGTTGGGAAAGACCAATATGGAAAAGCTATGAAACAAAATTTTAAGAATGAAGGAATACCAACCCATACTATTAAAGAGGCAGTCGATTCTTTATCTGGAACCGCATTAATATTTGTTGATAAAACAGGTAAAAATAGTATTGTTGTAATTCCAGGTGCCAACCATGATTTAAAACCGAAGGATGTTATACAGCAGAAAGGTATATTCAAAAAGGGAGATGTGTTCCTTACCCAATTAGAATTACTATCTGAGACTGTGGAGGCGTCCATTATCTTAGCCAAGGAGGCTGGTTTAATAACTATTGTTGATGCAGGTCCACCAAGAAAAATCTCTAAATATATCTTCCCCTATATTGATATTATTTCGCCTAACGAAACAGAAACAGAGTTCCTTGTTGGGAAAAAACCAGAGACAAAAAAGGATTGTCACGTATGTGCTGAGAAATTGATGAAAATGGGTGCTCGTGCTGTCGTGCTGAAATTAGGGGTAAGAGGTTGTTTTTATAGTGATGGTGAAAAAGAGTTTTTCATTAATGGATATAAAATTAATACGGTTGATACCACTGCTGCAGGTGATGCATTTACTGCTGGGTTGGCATTAGCATGGGGACGAACATCCATAGAAGAGGCGTTGCAGTTTGCCAATGCTGTTGGTGCTTTGGCTTGCACCCGATTTGGTGCTCAACCTTCAATGCCAACATTATCTGAAGTATCCACATTTTTAAAACAAATATAAAGATAATCAAATTAATTTAAACGACTCCATCAAGGTGTGACGTAAATATGGATAAACAAGATTTTAATTTTAATAACGTTAAATATTCTGCATCTGTGATGTGTCTTGACTTAGGAAATCTAAAAGAAGAGTTTCGTACCCTTCAAAGAATAAATATTAATGAACTTCATTTTGACATGATGGACGGTAGATTCGTTCCAAATTTAACATTGGGTTTCGATTTCATTTCTCTCGCAAAAAAATGTTGTTCACTACCGTGCTGGGCTCACTTGATGATAGAAAAACCTGAACGGTATTTGAAACGACTGGTTGAGAAAGGCTGTTCTGGAATTACTGTGCATGTCGAAGCGTGCATACATCCACATAGAGTTGTTAAACATATACGTGATTTAGGACTCCTTGCAGGGATAGCTATCAATCCCATGACACCATTAGACGAATTGGAATACCTATTGCCTGAGGTGGACAGGGTATTAGTGATGACAGTAGACCCTGGGTATGCAGGACAAAAATTAATTCCCCAGTCTTTCGAGAGAGTTCAAATTCTTGCTCGAAAAATTAAATACCATCAATATTCTGTAGATATTGAAGTGGATGGGAATATAACAGTAAGAAATGGAGCAAAATTCATTCGTTTAGGAGCTAATATTCTTATTTTAGGTTCTTCAAGTATCTTTCATGGGTTGGCACGGAATTATGAGGAGACTTTTCCACACTTCTGTCAAGAAATTGAAAAGTTAGCCCATCTTGTATAGAAAGTATAGTTTACTTAGCTTTTGCCCGTCGTTCTTTTAACTCTCTCCATGTACTCAAAATGATTTTTTCATCATCAAGGAATTTTTTAAGTTCTGGATTTATCATCAATAAATAATCACCTTTTCTTGTGACTGCAGATTGAGTGAAAAATGGAAATTCCTCCGTCGGAATAGCACAATGTAAAATAACCTCTGTTACACCGGGTTTCATTTCATGCAATGTTTTTTTCATCTGGTCTAATTTATCTTCTACTTTCCAGTCATAGGCAAATGTTATAACATCATCTAAAACAGGCAAACCGGCATCCCAGATTTTTTGTGCCCAGTTCTTTACATAATCCTGAGTGAAGGGTAATTCTTGCTGTAAATACTGCATGTGTCCACCTGGAAACAGGACTGGTATCTGCTTTTCAATTCCCAAATTGATATATTTTTCTGTAAATCCCGGAGTGGCAAATAGAGTGCCCATGTGTGTATCCAGATGTGTAGGTTTTATTCCCATCCGTTCTGCAAGGGCTAATTGTGCACGAATCTCACGGTCTACTTCCTCTGGTTTTGCATGAACAACCACATCGGCAACATCTCCCCACATATAGCCTGATTCATCTACTAACCCGAGCACTTGCTGAAAACCGGAGACGGGACTCCAACGGTAATTATCCCATTCGGAGGTTAACGTTAGATGAAGTCCTGCATCCCATTGTGGATTTTTTTTCCATTCCTTCACAAATTCATCAACCCATGCACAGGGCATCATGATACTGCATGATGTGGCTACTCCTTTAGTAAAAGACTCTATTGTTGCTTGGTTTGCACCATGACAAAGTCCAACATCATCAATATGAAATATAATAACCCGACTCCCTTTTTCCCAGCCTAAACGTTCCGCATATGTTATCGGTTCTTCACAATAAATTATTGTTGACATAAATAGGAAAATAGCGAATCCAAACATAAAAAATTCTTTTTTCATAATGTTTTCCTTTATTAAATTTTGATTGAATAATTCATGACAAAAGTATAAAATATTAATAAAGTATTATACTTTCATTATTTTATTGTATAATAATTAGAGAATAATTGTAAACTATTGAGTGATAAAGCGGTGAATAGATAAATTTTTAAATATGTTGAATAAGGTTTTACTATATGAGAAGGACACTACAAGATTATAGTTCCTCACCTGGACAGAAGATTGATGCAGATGCGGTGTGTGTGCAATGTGGCACGGTCAATCCAGAAGGGACACTTATTTGTAAAACCTGTGGTAATAATCTACGTGACCAAAAAAGGTTAAGAATGCAGGCAGAAGAGCAATTATTAGTGGGAGATGAATTGCCCAGTCCACGAAATATTGTTTTGGGTATCATTGCTATTCTCGGGACTATTGTTATTATCTTTGCTGGACTGAATGCAGACCAAATTATGATGTGGTTAGTAAGTAGTAGCGAATTTTCATTTTCATCAGAATCACCGTGGTCTGGTAATTTGGGAAAGCAATTAAATACTATGGCAGAAAATTTGAAGTCACAGGTAGTAGCAAGCAACCAGATTTATGAAGCAATTCAAAAACCTTTGAATATAGAAACCATGGAAGGGACATTTGTCATTGCAGTACGAGATGTGGATGATAATTATGCCCCTGTGGGAAAGGCATTAGTACGTTCTCAACAAGATGATGCTTATTTGTTCGTTGCCTTATTAGACAATGGAGCACAGGTTCGTGGGGTAGCTCAAAAGCAAGAACAACGGCTTGTCGCATATTGGGATCGTGCGTCCTGTGAATGGGGTGGAAATCGTGGTGCTGTTTCAGGTATCGTCTCCAAACGGGAAGATGGTCATTTTGAGGGATATGGAGGTAGCGAATTGACAAGTGAGAATTTCGGTTTCTATGCGTTCAGGTTGCCATAAAAAATAAGAGGGATTATAATTCTAAACCGCAAATTCTCCCAACATATTTTTAATTTGTAATCTAAAGATAAAGGATATCTAAATGTTTAAAATGACTTTTTTTTCTAATCTTAAACAAAAATTACAAAAGACAAGAAGTGCATTAGCAGATGGAATAAAAAATATTTTTTCCTTATACCCCAAATTAAGTGATGATGTTTATAACTCCCTTGAAGAATTATTAATTGAAGCAGATTTGGGAGTAAATACAAGTCTTTTTTTGATAGAGCGATTAAAGGAAGAAGTAAAAAAGCAAGGGATAACCGAACCAGAACAAGCATTGGCTTTATTAAAATCAATTATGACAGAAATGTTAACCTCGGATAAGGATGAAATTTGTTGGGTTGCGGAACCACCTCCACATGTTACCCTGATTGTTGGTGTCAATGGTTCAGGAAAAACTACAACTGCAGGGAAAATATCTGCCCTGTTAGGGAGAGAAGGGAAAAAAGTAATCCTTGCTGCGGGAGATACATTTCGAGCTGCGGCTGGTGAACAATTAGAAATATGGAGTCAACGTAGCGGTGCCGAATTAATTCGTCATCAAGAAGGAGCAGACCCTGCCGCAGTAGCATATGATGCTGTTGATGCTGGAATTGCACGTAAAGCGAATAATGTGATTATAGATACCGCTGGTAGACTACATACAAAAGTTAACCTGATGGAAGAATTAAAAAAGATACATCGTGTAATAAAAAAACGAATGCCCGAAGCACCACATGAAGTATTACTCGTGCTCGACGCAACAACAGGGCAGAATGCAATGCAACAGGCACGGATATTTACAGAGGCGTTAAATATTACTGGGATTGTTTTAACAAAACTGGATGGAACAGCCAAAGGAGGTGTAGTATTAGGAATTCAGAGAGAATTAAATATACCTATTCGTCTAATTGGTGTTGGCGAAAGCGTAGAAGATCTACAACCCTTTGACCCAAATTCATTTGTTGACGCTTTATTCAATGGATAAAAAATATCCCTCTATGAGTATAAATGATAAAAGGCTATTGCAAATTGCTGAAGAAATTAGAAAATGTCGATTTTGCGATAAAAAATTGCCATTAGGAGCAAATCCTATTTTGCGGGTTGGGATTACGTCTCCTATCTTGATTGTAGGACAGGCACCAGGATTAAAAGTTCATCAAACAGGCTTGCCCTGGAATGACCCCAGCGGAGACAAACTAAGGAAATGGCTAAACGTATCAAGAGAACAGTTCTATGATACACGGTATTTCTCAATCATTCCGACTGGATTTTGTTATCCTGGCCGAAACGTAAAAGGTGGAGATTTGCCACCACGACATGAATGTGCCGATTTATGGTGGTCAAAACTTCTTCCGTTCACTTCAAAATATAAGTTAATTCTTCTTGTAGGTGGATATGCTCATAAATTATTTTTGAAAGATAGGATTAAATCTACACTTACAGAGACGGTATTTCATTGGAAGGAATATTTTCCACCCATTATAGTGTGTCCACATCCTTCATTCCGTAATAATCTCTGGTTAAAGAAAAATGCATGGTTCACTCAAGAAGTGGTTCCCATTATTCAGAAAATGGTAAGAAGTATAATTAGAGAAATAGAGAGAGAATGATAAGGTTATAACTTGAAATTCAAAAATAAAAGTGGTATAAATATAGACATATCTTTTTGAGAAGGTAGTTAGATAGTTGAATAACACAAAACACTAACAGGAAAGGGTCTAACATGAAAAGACGCATTTTGTATCTTACAATTGCTACAGTCGTTGTATGCATGAGCTTAGTCATTCTCGGTTGTCAGACTGGAAAAAAGGTAACACCCGAAGAAGCTATCTCTGCAAAAATTAATCAATTTGCAGAAACATTAAAGGCAAAAAACATTGACGGAGTGATGGGAATTTTCTCCGAAAAATTTGAACATTATGAATGGGGTGATAAGGCTGGTGCACGTGAATTTTTACAACAGGCAGTGGATGTAGGTTATCTCGATAATCTTGAAGTGGATTTAAGCAAATTACAAATTAAAGTAGATGGAAATACTGCCACAGCATATCCTATTGATATAAAAGGCAATTTTGGTTCCACTACTGTAGAATTGACATTCACAAACGAAAATGGAAACTGGCTCGTTACAGGTCTGGATGCCAGTGATATTTAATAAACTTTTACCAATTTAATATCACATTGATATAAACTACGACATCGGAAAAGGGGTGTCGTAGTTTTGTTTTTAGTAGATAAAAAATTAAAACTTTAGAGGTATTAAGATACATAAAGAGGAGTATCGTAGTGGCTTTATCTAATCTAAGTTTGTCGTATGTGGATGAGCATTGGAACGATTTTGTTTATTCCTTAAAAGAATTCGTATCGATTCCTTCCATTTCTACACTGTCCGAAAACAAAAAGGATGTCCTTCGGACAGCACAGTGGTTAATGCACTATTTTAAGAAATTAGATTTTCATCGAGTTGAATTAATCGAGACTGACATGCATCCACTGGTTTTTGCAGAATATAAACCGCCTAATCCTGTAGCCACATTGTTAATCTATGGGCATTATGATGTCCAGCCAGCAGACCCTGAAAGTGAATGGCTAACAAAGCCATTCGAACCTACAATAAAAGGGGACTATATCTATGGACGGGGTGTATCTGATATGAAAGGGCAATTATTAGCCCAGATGTCCGCCACAGAGGCATGGCTCGCACATAATACCTTACCACTACACTTAAAATACATCCTTGAAGGTGAGGAAGAAATTGGTTCTCCCAGTATGCAACTTGTTTTAAGAAAATACAAAGATTTATTAAAGGCTGATGTGGCATTGAATTGTGATGCAGGTATTTTTGCTCCTACTATTCCTGCAATAACATACGGACTTCGAGGGTTGACTTATTTTGAATTGGAGTTAAAAGGTCCCAAACAAGATTTACACAGTGGTCTTTATGGAGGGACTATCCGTAATCCTTTGCATGTTCTATGTGAACTCATAGCAAAAATGCATGATGAACATGGGAGAGTAACACTACCGCATTTTTATGAACATGTTCGTCCACTAAGCGAAGAAGAAAGAACATTGTTGGCTGAAATTCCACATAGTGATGACGAATGGAAAAATATAACAGGTATGTCGCATCTTTATGGCGAAGCTGGATACAGTACCATTGAAAGAGTGGGAGCCAGACCTACTCTGGAAATTAATGGAATCATCGGGGGTTTTACAGGAGAAGGGGCAAAAACAGTTCTACCCTCAAAGGCACGGGCAAAAATTTCGACGCGAATTGTGCCTGACCAGGAACCAGAAAAGATAGAAACATACCTTCGTGAATTTCTACAGACACACTGTCCACCTGAAATCAAGTGGAATTTAATACTTCATTCCTGTGCCCCACCAGCATTGATGAATTTAAAATCACCGTATATGAAATCAGCCGTAAACGCATTAGAAAAAGAATTTGGGCGTAAACCCATATTTCGCAGAGAAGGTGGAAGTGTGCCTGTCGTCGCATGGCTCCAACAATATTTAGGTATTGATTCAATCATGTTAGGCTTCGCTCTCCCAGATGATGGTATTCATGGTCCCAATGAACATCAAAACTTACCCCTTCTAAAGAAAGGTATTCGGGTGTATCTAAATTTCTATAACGAACTCATAAATTCGGTCGGAAGGGAAAAATGATAAAAATAAACAAAGGAATCATGCTGACAATTCGAGGTATTCCCATTCATCATCATACACCAATCACATGCGGTATTAAAGAGGGTAAAATCCTTTGGGTAGGAGCAGAAAACAAGACAAAAAAGGCAGATTTGGGGGATAACGAGACAATTATTGCCCCATTGCTATTTGATGCCCAGATAAACGGTGGGTTTGGAATTAGCGTTCAAGACGAGAAGTTAGATGATATAAAAATCTTAGAATTGTCAGAGCAGTTATTAAAAATAGGTGTTGCCTCGTGGGTTCCAACAATTGTTTCAAATTCTCTTGAAAAAATGGCATTCCTTTGTTCAGTTATATCAGATGCTATCAAAAAGCATAAAGAGCTTTCTTCTGCAATTCCTGGGATTCATTTAGAAGGACCATGGATCTCCTCCGAAGATGGGCCTCGGGGTGCTCATGCAAAAGAATTTGTTCGAGAACCATCTATAAAGGATTGGGAAAAGTATTTTTCCCATTTGAGTGATGCTATTTTGTATGTAACATTAGCCCCAGAATTGAAAAATGCCATTTCTTTTATAAAATACCTGGTTGCCCATAAAATAAAGGTTGCTCTGGGTCATCATAATGCAACCATAGAAACAATGCAAGAGGCAATAACAGCAGGGGCAACTATTTGTACCCATCTTGGGAATGGTATTCATAATTACATACATCGCCATCATAATCCGATATGGTTTGCCCTTGCGAACAACAACTTGAATGTATCTATAATTGCAGATGGGCATCACTTGCCCGAGCCGATATTAAAAGTGATAGCCATGTGTAAAGGCTGGAGAAAGGTGTTTCTTGTTTCCGATGCCACACAATTTA
>JAIWNQ010000102.1 GCA_020216745.1 Candidatus Hydrogenedens sp. | reverse complement strand
TGGGGATGAAACCAGGAGAATATACTGAGTTCGGTTCTCAAGTAGAACTACAAAAGGATAGAAAATTATGTTTAAAAGGTACACCGTATCTTGCAGGAAGTGCCACATCCCTTACAGATTGTATCCCTGTATGGCAGAAAGCAACTTCATTGCCACTAAATACATGTTTTTATTCAGCCTCAGTTGTCCCTGCAAAATCGTTAGGTGTAAAAATTTCGCCATTTAAACTTGTTCCAGGGAGAGTAACTAACTTTATGCTATTGCAAGAAAAAATCATTGCCAATAGGAAAAGGCTAATCCCAATTGCAATTTTTAGTAATGATAGGTGGTTCATTAAAAAATAAAATGGTTATAATGAAACGAAAACAAAGAAATTTGTATTTTATATATTAGTAAATGTTGTAAAATAATGATAATATCGTTATAAAACGAGTTGGGAGAGACGAAGTGCCCAAAGCATATTTAGTAAACGATGACAAAGGAGAAAAAATACCTCTCCCTACCCATTTAATTATTGGCAGAACTAAAGAATGTGGTTTAATTTTAGAAGACCCGGCGGTCTCTCGCAAACATATTGAATTGAAGGCTAAAGAAGGAGGCTATATCTGGAAAGATTTAGGAAGTACAAACGGCACATACATCAACGGGCAAAAGATGCTTTCAGGAGAACTTCATCCTGGCGACTTAATTCAGATTGGGAAAACAACCTTCCGTTTTGAGATAGAGCAGAACAAAGAGCCAACAGAAAATCTTAAAAAAGAGTCAGAAATTGGCGACCAAAGTTCTATTGTGGCTCATTCCTTTCTCAGCATGGATGAGACAACACTTCCTTCTACAAAGCAACAACGAGCCAACTTGTTATTAGAGACCCTTTGCAAAGTTATTAATGAAATCGCAACTAATTTCAATCATTGTGAATTACAAAACAAAATTATCGAAGCAACCTCTCGTGTACTACCTATCGACCACGGTGCCATTTTACTAACAGACGAAAACGGTAATGTGTTACCATGCCCTCAATGTCAACGTGTTCATCAGTGGGAAGGAGGACATCTTATCTCTGTTCCAGTAAATCGAGTATCCATTAGCAGTACTGTTATTTATAAAGTAGTTAAAGAACGGCAAAGTCTGCTTTATCAGGATATTATGGAAAACGATGAGCTAAAAAAAGCAGTAAGTATTATTTCCTTAAATGTCCAATCTGTCATTTGTGCTCCGCTTCGTGCCAAAGAGAAAGTGATCGGTTTGTTATATATGGATACAGTATCGGAACAGAGCAGATATACCGAAGAAGAATTGTTACTTGCCTCCGCTGTGGGTAATGCGGCAGGTCTCGCTATGGAAAATGTTCGAATATATCAAGAATTAATAGAAAAGTATAGATTAGACCAGGAATTAAAAACTGCAGCTGTCATTCAGCAAGGCTTCTTATTTGACAATTGGAAATCTATCCCGAACAATTGTGATATGTATGCACGAACTTTGCCAGCAAAGGTAGTAGGTGGTGATTTTTATGATGTCATTTTATTACCAAAAGATAAAATTGGGTTTATTGTAGGAGATGTATCTGGAAAAGGAATGCCTGCTTCCCTTGCTATGGTGCGATTGCTTACTGAATTTAGAATTCAGGCACAACGATTATCCTCACAAGTGGATGTAATCAATGCCCTAAATGAAGACCTCTTCGAGTATGGACAGCAAGGCATGTTTTGCTCTTTATGTTATGTCGTTGTAGATATAAAGACTGGAGAAATTTCTGTAGTTAATGCTGGACATTTACCGACATTATGGTTAAGAAATCACAAAACGGACTATTGTTTCCACCCAAGTGGACCACCGTTAGGAGTTCTACCTAACTCCACATGGAAAGTTGAAAACGACATTTTATCGAAGGAAGACTCTATTTTATTATTTACCGACGGAATCATTGAGGCAAGAAATGAAGATAATGAAAAAGAAATTATTGACAGAGAATTTGGTATTGATAGATTAAAAAAAATGGTTGAGACTATACATTTTGAAAATGCAGAACAGTTTGTACAGGCGATATTAAGTGAAGTTCAGAAACACACAGAACCTAATTCACCTCATGACGATTGCACATTACTCCTATTTCGGTGGCTAAACCATGCGTGATGACTTAAAAATAACATTCCGTTCACATCCAAAACTCTTAAAGCCTATTAGGGCTTTAATAAAAAATTATTTAGACGTGGTAGGCTTTTCCAAAGACCGAATAGATGATATTGTTTTAGGACTTGATGAAGCATGCACAAACTGTATTCGCCATGCATACCACAATTCCCGTGCAGGTATAATACAATTAACAGCACGACTGGGAACAGTATGGCTTGAATTTGAAATACAGGATTGTGGAGCATGCCCACCAAAAAACTTTTTAGACAGAAAGGAAGTTGCACCTCTACAACCTACAACTATCAAGCCACATGGACTTGGTTTAATTATTCTTAAACGTGCATTTGAAGAAATACAGTTTAATGTAGATAATGATGGTAGAAATTGTCTTATCCTGAGAACCCGTAGAAAAGGTTTCAAGAAAGGTTAACTTATGTCCATAGAAGTAAAATCGGTAGAACAAAACGGAAACTATAAAATTCAAGTATCGGGTCAAGTTGACTTATACACTTCCCCAAATCTACGCAAAGCGATTATGGAAGCTGTCGATAAATCAAATACCTCTATTATAATACAGTTATCAACTGTGGAGTATATGGATTCTTCGGGGGTCGCAACATTAGTAGAAGGATTACGCTCTGCTATGAAACAAAAAAAATCTTTTAAGTTATCTACTCCTTCACCAGCAGTCCGCAAAGTATTGAACCTTGCTCGATTAGAATCTGTCTTTACTATTATAGAAAGTAATGAGGAGTAATGAGATTCCTGTTAGGTTATATAGGTCATCATTTTTTAAATGGCTTACACTCTCTATTAATTGTTTGTGTACTTATTATGGACACTTTAAATTGGCTTTTTTGGCAACCCCTGCGAGGCAGAGGTTTACGATGGCAAAGTGCGGTAGAACATTTCGTTGAATATGGCTTCCGTTCTATGCCTATCGTTGGGCTTATCTCTTTATTGGTCGGGATTATTATGGCAATGCAGTCCGCATATACATTACAGCAATGGGGTGCAACGATATTTATAGCGAATCTGGTGGGTATATCTGCTTTAAGAGAATTAGCACCGTTAATGTCTGCAATTCTTATTACAGGTAGAAGTGGCTCGGCTATAACTGCGGAAATTGGCACAATGAAGGTATCTGAAGAGGTGGATGCCCTTATGGTTATGGGGTTAAATCCGACAAAATTTCTTGTCGTGCCAAAATTTTTGGGGATGATACTTGCAGTGCCCTGTGTTACAGTGCTATCCATGGCAATTATGATTGCAGGTGGATTTGTGGTAGCCGTTGGAATTCTCGGAATTGATTTTTGGGCTTATTTTGACCAAACAGCAAATGCCCTTGTCGCCAAGGACTTATATTCAGGGCTAATAAAAAGTTTATTTTTTGGCTTTACCATCTGTTGGGTGGGTATTTATCGTGGATTTCAAGTTGAAGGTAGCGCAGAAAGTGTTGGGAAAATGACCACTTCTTCTGTAGTAACATCAATTTTTACAATAATCATTGTAGATTTAATCTGGACAGCTTTATTTTACTTTACAGAATGATGAACAATAATAACTCCGAATACATAATTGAAGTTGAAAACCTTGTCGTGGAGTACGGGACAAGGCGAGTCCTTGATAATATCTCATTTAAGGTAAAAAAAGGTGAGATATTTGTAATCCTTGGCGGTAGTGGTTGCGGGAAAAGTACATTACTCAGAACATTAGTAGGATTACTCCGACCAAGTTTTGGAAAAATTTATATGTTTGGGAAAGATGTTACAGCCCTTAATACACAACAACAAATAGAACTGAGAAAACGGATTGGCATGTGTTTTCAGAACTCCGCTCTGTTTAATTCGATGACAGTAGGAGAGAATGTGGCGTTACCCTTAAAAGAACATACCAACCTTGCAGACTCAACAATAGAAATCATGACACAAATTAAACTGGACCTGGTAGGTCTCGGAGGGTGTGCCCATTTATATCCCTCTCAATTAAGCGGAGGAATGAAAAAACGTGCTGGAATAGCACGGGCTATGGCGTTAGACCCTGAGATTATTTTCTATGATGAACCTTCCTCAGGATTAGACCCTATTGTCGCAGCAGGATTAGACCAGCTTATACGAAAAATGCAAAGCACATTTAACCTTACCAGTGTTGTTGTCACTCACGATTTGGAAAGCGTTCAAATCATTGCAGACCGTGTTTGTCTCCTACATGAAGGTAAAATTGTGGCTATTGGCGATTTGAAAGAGATGGGACTTCATTCTGACCCATACTTACGTCAATTTTTTGCACGAACTCCAAATCCAGAAGAAAATCAAACCGCCCCGTCAATTTTGGATACTTTTGAAAATATGTAATAATACATAACATAAACAAATATTGGTATAAAACAATGAATTCAAAAGCAGTTGAATTTACGAAAAAAGAAATTATAGCGGGATTGTTTGTTTTAATTAGCATCATCATTCTAATTGCGTTTATCCTAACAGTACGAGGTTACAGACCTTACGCTGGCACAAAAATATACTATACCAAGTTTAAAAACACATTAGGTTTAGATCGTGGTGCGGATGTACGCTATGGCGGTTTAAAGATTGGTAAAGTTATCGATATATTTACTGACCCTGAAGATATAACTCAGGTATGTGTGAAAATTGCGGTTGCACCAAATATTATTCTAAATCAAAAATGTGTGGCTACGGTAGAACAAGTTTCTCTCACCTCAGCACGCCATTTAGAAATATCCACAGGTGACGCCCAAGCACCTGTCCTTGAAGAAGGAGGACTTATTGCTTCTGTGAATAAATCCGGCGGAATTGTTGAATTGCCCGATTTTTCGTCCACTATAGCAAAGGTTGAACAACTTTTAGATGACCTAACAGATTTCTTGGGTATGGAAAGAACAAGGACTGCTGAAGCATCTGGCGAGAATAGACCACGTGTATCAGACCTGACAAAGCAAATTAACGATACCTTAAGCGAAGGGAAAGACTTTATTACTGAGCTGAAAAATCTTATGGGTGAGCAAAAACCACATATTACAGAAATTGTAAAAAATGTAACGGATATAGAAAAGGACGTAAAAAAACTATTAGAACAAGTTAACGCTGTTATTGCAGAAAATAGAGGACCTATTCGCGATTCAATGAACTCAATTAAGGAGGTTCTTACACGAGTCCAAACATTATCAGAGAAAACTGCTGACGACTTAGAAACAATTTTAGCGAATGTAGAAGAAATAACAAGTAATGTTGATACCTTATCTTCAGAGGCACGGAATTGGATAGGAAAAAATCGCAGGAATTTAGATGAAGTTATGCTCGACTTAAAAGAGACTATTCGTAATCTACGTATTCTCTCACAAACATTGGCTGAACAACCTCAATCCTTAATTACAGGGAAAATCCCAGGAGGGAAGAAATGAAATATATTACCTGTATAATATCCACAATTTTCATATTCTTAATTGGAAATATATGTATCGGTTGTATATCTGCACCACCACTTCATTACTACACCTTGGAATGGTCATTAAAACACCAGCAAGATACTTCACAACCCCTATGGCTTCAAGTGGCAAGTATTAAGTTAGCAGAACCATTAAAACGAAAAGAAATTATGATAAGAAAGAGCCCAGTCGAAATTGAATATTATTCAACACATCTTTGGGCTTCCAGTTTAGAAGAATTATTAACCCATAAAATAAACCAATCTTTTATGTGTGAAAATTTAAGTAAAAACACCCCTGATGTTTATCTTCATATCGATGTATTAAATTTTGAAGTAGTAGAAATGTCTCCACAAATTAACGTGGACGTAAAATTTGTTGTGCAATTCCTCAATCCAGAAAACATGAAACTCATTACCCAAAAAGTATACGCAGTTGAAAAACAGCCAGCAGATAAAGACGTAAAAGAAGTAGTAAAAACGTTATCTTTGTGTGTGGATGAAATTATAGATAATATATACAAAGATGCAACCCATCTGAATAAAACATAAAAGACAAAGGAATTCCATCCATGCCAAGGGTAGAAATGGATGACCATCTAAGTGATTATGAGCGGGCTGTATGTTATTTTACGTTGCCTCGTATCGTTTATCGCTTAAATCCAATACTGTTATTAGTCTACTTTATCATTGTGTTCGTTTCCTTCTCTGTAACCTGTTGGGGATTGATATTAGGAAATCAACAAGTTTTATATATTGGAACAGTATCATTAGTATTCATTACACTATTTGGTATTATCTTTTTTACAGGAAGGGCACTCTTAAACGAATTACGTTGGAGAAAATACTTGGCAGAGGCTCATGTCGCTGTTCAACAGAACATTGTAGATTTACCAGACCCTTTTTTAAATCACAACCTATATATAATTCCTGGGGATGTTCGGAAAGAAGGGCTATTCCCTTGCGTAAATTCAGAAGGTGAAATATACTTTTTTGTTGAGGAGAAAGAGAAAGAAAAAAAGTGGATTATAAAAGACCCATTAGAAAAAGAAATATGTTATATTTTAGCAAAACGAAGTTGGTTCTCTATCACTTTTACATCAACAGCACCTAAAATACTTGACGTTTACAAGGAAAATAAACATATTGCCACTATAAAACCAAAGTTTTCCTTCTTTGGTTCTGCCTATGTAGTAACGCTTTTTGGAAATAACTCCGAACCATATTGGGTTTTACAGTCTGGCATCTTCCTTCATGATGAATTAGTAGGACGAATTTATCAGGTACGTCGAAATCTATATCTTGATATAAAAAAAGAACATTTCAATCTTGGACTTTTATCCTTCTTCATTTGCTATCAAGACTAATGTGTTTTAACAATCAATAAGTAGAGGGAATAGATATGACAGACCTTTCAAGAAGAGATTTTATACAAACAGCCTTGTTAATCCCTCCGTCATTATCATTAAGCATGCTTATGAATCAAAGGGAAAAATTAAAAGAAAAAGCAAGCATTGGTGTCGTTGGAGTTGGCAATCGGGGACATTTTTTGGTCGATTTATTAACCCAGTGTTCCGATGTCGTGATTCGTGCTATTGCTGACATAAAAAAAGAACATGCAGAACGCACAAAATCGTTATGCACACAACGACAAAGTTTCGTCCCAGAAATTTACACAAACGGAGAGACCGATTTTGAAAATCTGGTAAAACGAGAAGACATTGATTGTGTGTTATGCGCCACCTCCTGGGAATGGCATACACCAGTAGCCATATCATCAATGAAGGCAGGTAAATTAACCGCAATTGAGGTCCCAGCAGGAATCACTCTTAAAGAATGTTGGGAACTAATTAAAACCTCAAATAGATATAATCAACCCTGTTTCATGTTAGAGAATGTCTGCTACTTTAAAGAGCCACTCACCATTCTTCGTATGATACGTGAAGGGCTTTTTGGTGAGGTTGTTCATGCAGAAGGTGGTTACCAACATGATTGCCGATATCTGTTAGCAGATGAAACAGGCACGTTAAACTGGCGTGGAAAAGGATTAATTAACAGAATAGGAAATACGTATCCAACGCATCCTATCGGACCTATCTCACAGTGGCTTAACATTAATAGAGGTGACCGATTTGTTTCCTTATACAGCGTATCAACCCCACCATTCGGGATGCATGAATACTTTGTAAAAAAATATGGTGCCGACCACAAACTCGCAAAAATGAATATCAAACATGGTGACATAAATACAACCATACTTCAAACAGCCTTAGGAAAAACAGTGACGTTATATCATGACACAACCTTACCACGTCCTTACGACTCTATATTTAGAGTTCAAGGAACAAAGGGAATTTATTTCGGGTCTCTACAAAAAATTTATTTAGAGGATATTAGCCCACAAAAAGATACATGGGAAGATTTTGAACCTTACACTGATAAATATGCACATCCTATGTGGTCTGCTTACGAATCCGCTGGCGGTTCAACTGCTGGACATGGACTTGGTGATTTTATCACAGTTCGTGAATTGGTACGTGCCATCCGAACAGGACAAACATCACTTCCTGATGTATACGATTCGGCAACATGGTCAGCTATTATTGAATTATCAGAACAATCAGCATCTGTAGGTGGAAAGAAAATAGAGTTTCCAGATTTTACAGATGGCAAATGGAAAACAAACTCTCCTATTCCCATTATTCAAATCCCTGAACAGTGGCTTTCGGTGTGTAACAGGAAATAATAAAAGTATATTTAAATAATAAACAATACAAACAAAATATTACTAAGGTTTTTGTTTTAAGATTACTCTTCTTTCGTATTGGAGGCATCGTTCGATTTAAGAGCAAGTAGCATCTCTTTTATATCAAAGAAGCCACGCACTCCCACATAAAATGTCATCGTAAAATACCACGCAATGCAAAATATCGTAATTAACAACCAAAAAAAAGACATCTACAAATCTCCTTTGTATTAAGGATTCTGCTTGTTCAAGACGAGATGTTTTTTCAATAATGAACCGATAATCATTGCCAATCCAGAAACGATATATGAAGAGATACCAGATTTATATGGACCGATTTCTTGAGCCCATTCCGCTGTTGCTGGAAGCTGTTGAAGAACTAAAAATCCGATAGGGAAAAGGGCACCTAAAATAATAGACCCCATAGCACCCCAGTTATTTGCATCTTTCCAATAACAGCAAGCAATTAAAAGCACAGACATACTTGATAGATAGATTGTTCCCGTAACCCCGAGATAGTCCCATAGATTTCCTTTTAATGGATACCATAATCCATAAAACAAAAGGAATAAACCTATCATCGCCACAATAAACCGATTCATAAGCACGCCTTTTTTCTCTGACCATTCCCGTTTTTTGCGGAATGGAGCCAGAATATCATTGTAGATAACACCTCCCCATGTTAACATATATGCAGAGTCCGTAGACATGTCTGCTGCTAACATTCCCGCAATCAAAATTCCCATTAAACCACTGGGAAGAAACATACTCAAAAACTTGGGCATTGCATATAATGTATTTCCACCGACTTGTTCTGGAGTTAATGTCGCTAAAGCTGCAATGCCCCACAAACCTGGGATGAGAAACCGTGCTGTGAAGAAAAAACTTGTATGAGCATAAATTTGCCTTCCTGTTTTTGTGCTTTTTGCGGAAAGAACCCGCTGAATTACTGCCTGCCAGGTAAGTACAACCGCAAATTGTAAACAAAGGTTAAACAATACAAACTCCCAACCACGTTCCATCAAAAATGGATTAAAGCCAGCAGAACCATGATGTTTCTGAACAGCCTCAACTAATGGAGTCCAACCTATCTTTCCTAAAATTAACACAGTAACAACAAGCATCCCTAAACTCATTACTATAAACTGCAAAAAATCTGTTACAAGAACCGACAACATCCCCCCAAGAACAGTATATACTGCTACGATTATCAAAAGAACACTCATCATAATTTCAAGCTGATGGGATTGAGCAAAGGCATCTGGATTAAAACCGGCCGTGAGAAGTAAAAACTCACCACCTGTTCTCAGAAATACACCCATATTTAAAAGACCACCAAGGACAATAACAACACCTGATAACCATCTCACCGTAGAACCAAAACGCTTCTCAAATAATTCTGGAATAGTCATAACTCCTGCGTCTCGTAAAGGTTTAATACAGAAACCAGTAATACCTACGACAAGCATAGCAATTGTTTGTAATATCCCCGGTGTTGCCCCAGCAAATCCCATTTTATAACCATTTTGTGCTGTATACATACACGTCACAATACCAAATTCTGTCGCCGCAAGTGAAGCAATCCCCAAATAAAGGTTCATCTCCCTGCCAGCGACAAGATAATGCTCTACTTTCCCTACATACTTTCGAACTGCCAACCCAGCAATAATGGTT
>JAIWNQ010000094.1 GCA_020216745.1 Candidatus Hydrogenedens sp. | reverse complement strand
AATGAGAACTACTCGCAGAACGTTTTTAAGCATGAGTGCAATGGGCACTGCATACTTCATTACTCAATCCATTGCACAAACAGAAAATACACAACCCACCCCACAAGCAGGGGAGAAATCCCGCGTCGTTGTGATTCGCGACAAAGACCTATTAGATACTGAAGACAATATTAACAAAAAAGTCCTCGAAAAGATGGTAGACGAAGGGGTAAAAACACTATTCCAAACAGCCACACCCGAAGAAGCATGGAAAAAAATTATCAAACCTGACGACGTCGTAGGCATTAAGAGTAATGTTTCTGGACCACCACGTACACCAGTAGAATTAGAAGACGTCTTAAAGATGAAAGTTATGGCTGTAGGTGTGCCAGCAGATAAAGTCTCTGTTGATGACCGCGGAGTATTACGAAATCCCGTTTTTCAAAATAGCACTGCACTAATTAACACAAGACCAATGAGAACTCACCATTGGTCAGGCGTAGGAAGTCTGCTTAAAAATTACTTGATGTTCTCCGATAAGCCACCTTCCTGGCATGCAGATTCTTGTGCAAACCTTGCAGGTCTATGGGATTTGCCCATCGTTAAAGGAAAAACACGGCTAAACATCCTTGTTATGATTACTCCCCTTTTCCACGGAAAAGGACCTCATCATTACAATAAAGAATATACATGGAATTATCAAGGCTTAGTAATCGGAACCGACCCCGTCGCCTGCGACGCCACAGGACTACGGATACTAAAAGCAAAACGACTTCAGTATTTCGGTAGCGAACAACCGTTCGCTGTCTCTCCACATCACATTCAAGTAGCACAAGACAAATTCCACCTCGGCAATGCAGATGAAAACCGCATCGAACTAATCAAGTTGGGCTGGGAAGACGGTTTCCTGATTTAAACAACAAATTCATAAAAAACACATTATAGGGAAATATAATTGCTCTATTTATACAAAACTCCTATTCCAAAAACTCATGCAAATATAGTTTCTAAGGAATTAGGGTGAAGGGTTCTTTACTTTGTCGAGGATTTTCACAATCAGGTCAAATAGAGCCCCTAACATTTTAATTCCACTATTCCATACCTCGATTTCTTGTTGTTTTTGTAACGTTGAATCTGCCTGCTGGGGAATTGCCTTTGCATAGGTTGTTAATTTGATATGTTTCATACCTTACTCCTTTTGGTTCTATAAAATTAAAAGTCTATTTGGAATCGTGTTTGTAGAATGCCTAACCTGCCATCATATAAATCATGCTCTATAGTTGCAAGGGTGTAGTTAACATAAATACGGGCATTGGGATTTAAATACCAATTCAGTCCCAAAGTCCAATCTTCCCCCTTTCCCCCTCGTATTATTCCACTATCCAAGTCTATCCATGAATAACGTAACCCCAATTCCCATGCTCCCCACGTACCTGCTTTAGGTGAAAAGTTTTTGTTAGGTTTAACCCGACTTAATGTCCCTGTTTTGTTGTTATATGTACGATGTTCTCCCGTTAGAAAGTAACTCGAGTAAATATAACCTCCTTGAAATTCCCGAGTACCATCAAATTCCGTTTCTACATAAGATAAAGCGTGTTCTGCTTGAATAGAAAGTGGACCATATACCCACAGCAATTCTGTCCCTATCAAATCCACATTATCTGCCACAGCATCTGCAATTCGGAATCCTTTATATCGGTCTGTGTCTAAATACGAATAGGCAAGGGCACATTCAGGATTCGCTTTATAACGGAATTCTGCCCCATCTGGATTGCGATGACTGTATGCTATACCCAGATGTAAAAGTTTATGTTCCTCCTCATCATATAAGGGCAAACCAACGAAACGACCCGTAACAGCATACCCTCGATCATCATCGCTATCATTATCCGAAGGGAAGTCATCCGTTTCCTTAAATACACCAGCCTGCCAGACAATCCTGTTTGAAAGTTGAGAACTGAAAACCATTAATCCAACATTCCGCTTCGGATTAAAAACATCATTGTAGCCTCGTTCCATAAAAGTATTATAATTGTAATTGGTCAATCGCTCCAGTCCAAAAGGTTCACGAAAATGGCCAACCTGAATATTCCCAAGATATGGAATATCCGAAAGCCCCATATATACATCTGTAAATTTAGCCCGCCCCTCCAAATCTTTATCCCCTGCAAAATCGAACCTCATCTTATAAAAAACGGATTCATACATTTTCCCACCAAGTTCTATTTCTGCACGACGAAACTGAGTCCCATCATCTTCTTCTCCAAAAACAGAAGCCAAATCCCCATCATTATCAAAAAATGCCCAATCTAACTGAACCCGACCACCTACCTGCAATTCAAATTTACCCTCATTACTCTTAAACGTAAAACGGTCTCTCCATTGTGGTGTTAAAATGTGTTGACTTTCTTCACCCCTATCATTCTCCACGTTATCTTTGGCATTAGAGTCATTTCCAGTTTTAGTCTCAACAGGAGCAGATTGTCCAGCAGATTGCTCTTGAACGAACTGACCACTTGCTTTTAGCAATGTTTCCAGCTCCTGCACTCTCTTTTCAAGCACCTCTATCCGATGTAGAAGCTGAGTCTCATCAATTGTACTTTGCGTATCTTCCGCTCCTATAGATGTATTTATAAAAAAACCTATACCAAATAACAAAAACGAGATAAACAAATTAGCTACTAATATTTTTTTGTTCATTTTCCATCTCCTTTATATGTAAGTATTTCCATCGACTTGCATAATTTATGCCAACACAATATAAAGTATAAATAGTGCTAAAACATGCTTATATGATACATATTTAATACACTTGCAACGCTTTTATAATTAATAGACACGATATATGATAATAATAGTTATCATATTTGGTAAAATAACCACTAATTATGGTGTTTGTTGAAAGGGTTTACCCTGACCCGTCTGACCCGTCCGACTTGTCCGGCCCTCACGTCTTTATCGCACAGAGAAGTTCACTTATCGATGGGAAAATATAGTCTGGCTTCTTTTCTATCTTGTTTAGTTGTTCCATCGTTGTCTCACCCGACAAAACGAGAATAGATGTAACCCCTGCACGGTATGCCATCTCCATATCCGTATAGAGTCTATCCCCTACCATCGCTGTGAATTGAGGTCGCATATTTAGTATCTTCAATGCCATCTCAATCATTTCTGGATTTGGTTTCCCAATATATCGTGGCTCTCTGCCCGTGCTTGCATGGAGTAATTTTGCAATAGAACCACAATCAGGGATAGGTCCATCCTCGGTGGGACAAACTAAGTCAGGGTTAGTTGCAATATACGGCAACCCTTGCAGAAGCCAATATGTAGCCTTCCTCAATTTTTCATAAGTTAATGTAATATCAAATGAAATTACAACCGCATCAGGCTCATCTTGAACCAGATGGAATCCTGCCCGTATAAGTTCTTTTTCAAAAGAAGGTGGGGCTACTGTAAAAAGTTTTTTATATGTAGTATTCCGTTTCAGATATTCCACTGTTGCCATACCTGACGTTAATATGTGTTCCTTCGAGACATGAATCCCCAACATACCTAATTTCTTTTGATACTGTTCCGCATCCTTTGTCGGATTATTTGTAAAAAATAAAAATTTCTTACCAGTTAATTTCAAATGTCCTATAAATTCTTTGGCTCCTGGAATAGGTCGATTTCCGAGATATATCGTTCCATCCATATCTAAAAGAAAACACTGTATATCTTCAATCTGTGTCATTTTATATCTCCACTCATTTCGATTTTATTGAACATGAAATATTAAGCATTTAAAACAAGCAATTGTGGAAAATTCCACACTTTTTATTCAATACATTAGATGATTATGAGAATGTCAATTTTTAAAAACATTTAAGTCATTGAATAATAGTATTTTATAAATATGTTCTTTTTTATGCTTTCTTATGGCATAACAATTGCGTAATCATAAATACAAATAGGAGTTAAATACATGTTTCGACAAATAATGATATTAAAAAAAGACAAGAAAAAGCAACAAGGTATGACACTTGTTGAACTGATGTTTGCAGGTGGTATTATGGCATTCGTATTGAGTATGATTTTTACCTCTGTCGTGACGGTAGGTATGAATAGTGAAATACATACCCAACGATTACAGGCAGAGAGCGTGGTCAATGAAATATTAGACCAAATCAGCCGAACCGATGTAACACAGATTTTGAATTTTACCCCAAATCTTAACCATTTGCCGGGAAACCGTGCAGTCGTTCGTATTGAAGCTATTACTGCTTCAGGTTCCCCTATCAGTTTGCCTACGACTACAAATGTAAGTTTGCCAAATCCGTTAGAGGTTCGAGTAACATTAACATGGCAAACGACACGTGGATACACCATAACCAAGAGAGGGTCAACTTATGTCTCCAACTAATCAATACAAATTAGGTATGACATTGATAGAAATAACCATGACTGTTGGCTTGATGGTAATTGTCATGGGTGCTTTATTCTCATTATCGTTAGGGATAAGCGATACCGTTCAAAATTATAGTGCAACTGCCACTGCTACAGATGAAGCACGTCGTGCATTAACTATTTTGGTGCCACGTTTATCCCAGGCGTCAAGGCAAACCGTCAATTGGAACGAACTTCCTGGGAGCGTATTACGTTTTCGGATGCCAGCGGACCTTGACGGTAATGGCAGTTGTGTTGATGTTGCAGGGAATCTCGAATTAGGAGATGTAGTAACTATCCAACGGGATACTCAAGATGCTAACGGGGATGGTTTGACTGATAACCAATTAGTAATGATACAGGGTAACAATGTAACCGTTCTTGCAAATCATCTTTTTAACCCTCCTGAATCCGCAAATCCAGACGGCTCTTTTAATGACACTAACGGGAATGGACGATTAGATAGAGGCTTCTTTGTAACTGCTCAAAATAATACACTTCAGATTTTCATAGATACGTTCGGAGAATCCCGACGTGGTCATCAGTTTGTAATTAATGTTGATGAACGTGTAATCCCCAGAAACCCATAAAGAGAGGTAATATACCATGTTTACCAAACAAAAACACTTAAATATACCCCACAAAGGTGAAGAAGGGATGGCACTAATCGTGGCATTTATTTTTGTCATAGTTGCCATTGGCTTATTAAGCTCCCTCTCCGTTCAAATTATTAACCAGAGTATACAGCAAAACAAATACAGTGACTTTCGTGATGCCTTCTGGGGTGCTGTTTCTGCTGTCCAGGAGAGTAAAAGTTCTCGCGAGTTAGGTGGAAATGGGTTGATTGGTGTTACAAGCTGGACTCCCTCTTACAACGATAATAATGAACCGATATTACCTTCTTTTGATAGTTCTTCTGTAACTCCACGCACCCTCTCTTCAGACCCAGCTGTTCAATATTATGCTGTCTTAATCCCATGGGAGAATGACAATTTTGACAATAATGGGGATGGCGTTGTTGACGATATTACAGAACAGGACATGTTTAGCATCTATGCAGTTGCCCAAAAAAACGGTGTCGTTCGTAGATTGGAAGTTATTACCGATAGTACAGATGTTAATGTCTGGCGAAATGCAATTTTCGCTGGTGATGGACAGGTAGGAAATGTCATTAATGGGAATGTTAGCATTCACGGTTCGGTTCATATATTAGGAAATAATCTTCTTCCAGGGAATCCTGCAATTACCGCTTTAGACCTGAGTGGAACAGCCTTGATACACAATAATTATCAGGGTGTCCCAGGAATATTGCAACAACGGGTGCCTCCGTTACAGACAACTCTATTTGATGGAGAAACGGTAGAAACATTGAATGCAAAACTTCGTGTCAAACGAGGGTTAGTAGGATTGTCAGGCAACTCAGAAGTAGGGGAACCTCATGTTCGGGGCAACGGTTGGAAGGAAACGATGGATGGAACTTATGTTAACGACGGCTGGACTGGAAATCAAACAATACCAGATGGTGCGAGAGGAATTCCAAAAAATGTATATAGTGATAACGGGTTTAATGAACTTTACGATTTGGGTAACCGAGTTAATTTTCCGAGGCTTACAGATGATTGGCGAGAACCAGACGGCTCAAAAGTAATGAATCCCAACACAGGAACCTGGTATAGCGTTCAGGATTATTTCTCACAGGTTCTGTTGGCAGACCCAGTTATCCCAAACGATGGTGTATTTGTGGGTAACTTAGTATTAAACGCAAAGGGAAATAAAATCTTCTGGGACGCCACTACAGGGACATACTTAAATGGTTCACTTCCCGCCTCATTACCTCCCAATGACCACGACTATATCTGGTTCAACCCTACAACAAATGTATTAAGAATCAATGGCCAAATACGAATTGATGGAAATTTAACGTTTACAGGTCAAGGTAATGACCGAACCATCAATTATAGTGGACGTGCTGCTCTCCTTGTATATGGGGATGTTAACATTGATTCTGACCTTGTAACCTGCAACAATGGCGATCCAAATAATACCGCAAACAGTTATCCTGTTAACAATGTAATAGGTATCATGAGTTCTAATAACATGTTTATAGGAAATACAGCTCAATGCGATATTATGGGTGCATTCTACGCTCAAAATATGATTAAAATTTCAAAGCAAACAGATATTATGGGAACAATTGTCGCAAGTTATTTCGATATGGGTTCACAAGTACCAAATATTTATCAAGTCCCGGCTCTGGCAGATAATCTGCCATACGGTATGATAGGAAATTATCCAATTACTACGCTCCAGCAGGTTGGCTGGCGTGAATTAGGTATCTAATTACGTTAAGAAAGAAAATAAGATGGATACAGACAAAATTAATACACAAGTAAAATTATATTTTTTATTTTTTATTGGGGTGGCACTTATTGTTGTAGGCATACTTGGTGCTATCTGGGGAAAAACAACAAGTAAAACAGATACAACCGCTAATAAGGATTTCACAGCAGAACCTTCTAATACACTACCAATACCCGTGGAAGAAACGGAGCAAACCGATGAGAAAAGCATGCCCACTAATCTGGACAATCCCGACCAGCTTATTGAATATTACCGTTCTCAAATGGAACAAGACCCACAAGACCCTAATACCCCTGCTTATCTATCAGCCATGGGGAATATTTATAAGTCAAAGAAAATGGATTGTGCCAGTGCGATACCTTATTATGAAAAGGTTATGATTGACTACCCTCAATGGGAAGGTATCAAATCCGTCTACCCTGAACTGGCAGATTGTTATGAACAACTTAATGATTATAAAGGTAAAATTTGGGTGCATCAGGAAGCAATGAAAATTTTCCCTCCAGATTCTCAGGAATACCTTTATGCAAAAACCGTTCTCGGTTTAGAATAGAAGACTGATATACTACAAAAAAATGTGATAAAAAAAACAAGTCCCAGTTAAATAAGTTAATATAAACACGTCTTTTTATCCTTAGCCCAAAATGCTCATTTGTAGTTAACGCAAATAAAAAGTATTATATATTCGTATAGTGCCTTTTATTAATTTGGACTCAGGAAAGGAAAATGTTAATGAAAAAAATTGTTATTCTCCTGATATTAACTTTTTCTTCTATTTTATATGCTGATAATATTCTCATATCACCGCCACTGATGTATAACACGTTGATAAACTGTTCCTATTCACCCAAAACAAACCGATGGATGATAGCGGATAAAAAAACAGAGCACAAACCTTCTGAATATAATTCCAATACTCTACCTACGGTATCAGAAAATAAGGAACAAGGTTTGCCTCGAATAAAAATAAAGGAGATTAAAGGGAAGAAGGTGTTTGTTTACGGAACAAACGACAAAACATTTGTCCCACGTGGTTTTAATCATGTCGTTTTGGAGCATCGCAGTTCTGGTTGGCACGCATTGTTTAATACCAATGTTTATAATCCTGATGAAGCAGAAAGCACCTTAAGAAAAATTGCAGAATCAGGAGGAAATACAGTTCGTCTTTGGGTATGGGGCACACAAAATGAATATGGTTTTTTATCTCAAAAAGAAGGTGAAATACTAAATAATCAATATATGGATAATGTCATAGATTTTTTGCAGAGGGCGACAAAATATAATATTTATTTAATTCCTATTCTTGATGAATATCCACGTTTTGGCAATTTTGAGAAGCAATTACAACAACTCCATTTAGAATCGACCTATGATGATGAGCATGTCACGAAGTATAATCGACAATTCTTCTGGCTATCTTATATCCGAGCTAAGGCGATAGTTATTCAAAAATTTATTCAATATATTAAAGAGAGGGAACCTTCTTTACTTTCCACAATTCTTGCTTGGTCTCTCCAAAATGAAGTATATGTAAAGTGTTCAGATGGCCCATTTAAAGAATATAATGGCGAGGTGCTCCTTCCAGACGGGAGTAAAGGTTCACTTGCTACAACAGAAACACGACAGGAGGTCTATGACAGGACGATACTGTTCTGGGCAAATGAATTGAGCAAGGCAGTAAAGTCCGTTGACTCGGAGGCTCTTGTCACAGTCGGCATGTGGACAAGCGATTCCGCAGGCAGAGAACCAGTTTCAGGGGTCGTGCCTGATGGGAAAGACCCTCGATTTCCACCACGTCCATCCGTGCTCGGCAGTGAACAGAGTCTTCTCGACTTTATCGATATACACATTTACCCATGGGATAAAACATCAAAGGTTAATTTACACTGCCATGAACACGGGCTTGTTAAAAAACCAGTTATTGTCGGTGAATATGGTGTATTTCAGGATGTAACAATAGAACAGGCAAAAACAATGTTGATAGAGTTTTTACAGACCGCTTATAAGGCTGGTTATATCGGTGACTTATATTGGGTTTGGGACTTAACCGCTGTCCCTGGACAAACATACAGTGCAGTAACAGAAGGATTAGCACAACATGTCATGCAATGGAACGGGTGGAAACAATATTTTTCAGAATAACACATCTCAAAACAAGGGATGGAAAGAAGCCTTAAAAGGGAACGTTCTATATCTTGGTTTGACAAGCTTATTTACGGATATGTCCTCAGAAATGGTATATCCACTTTTGCCGTTGTTTATCGCTGGACTTGTTCCAGCAGGTAGTGCAGTAATATATATTGGCCTTATGGAGGGTATAGCAGAAAGTACTGCAAGCCTTTTAAAACTTGTATCCGGTTATCTCAGTGACAGATTGGCTCGTAGAAAGGCATTAACAGTTGCTGGCTATTTTATTTCTACAATATGTCGTCTTTTCATGGCGTTCTCACAAACAGGATTACATGTCGTATTATTCCGTTTCCTTGACCGAATCGGCAAGGGAATACGCACATCACCCCGTGACGCATTATTAAGCGACTCCACGCCGCCAGAACATCGAGGGCTTGCTTTCAGTTTCCATCGTGCTATGGACCACTTAGGCGCTGTTACAGGTCCGATTTTATCCGTCATTATCCTATACCTCTTACTAAACGAAAAGTTCCTTCCATTTATGGAAACAGCACCAGAACGAGCAAATCTGTTCTCATTGCGAATGCTATTTGTCCTGTCAGTTGTTCCTGGACTTGTTGCAGTTCTCGTGCTTGCCTTTTTCCTTAGAGAGGTTCCTGCTCCCAAGAATGCATCGACAAATATAGATGCGACATCATCGAGAAAAACGCATCGCTCATTCCCCAAAATATTTTATTTGTATCTCATGAGTGTTTCTATCTTTGCCCTCGGCAATAGTTCAGATTTGTTTCTTGTATTTTATGGTAGCGAAAAATTTCATTATGGTCCTCTGGGTGTTATTATTGCATGGGTACTACTTCACATCTCTAAGGTTTGTTTTAGTTTTCCCGGAGGAAAATTATCCGACAAGTTAGGACGTGCCAGTTTAATCCTTACAGGATGGGGAATTTATACCTTGGTCTATCTTGGGATGGGGTTTATCCAGACATCGTTATTATTTTGGATATTGTTAATTATATACGGAGCATATTACGGTTTTACAGAGGGTGTCGAAAAGGCATTAGTGGCTGATTTAATTCCGTCTGAATTGCGTGGCTCCGCTTAT